>DATMOV010000468.1:0-3890 GCA_035568055.1 Cytophagaceae bacterium | reverse complement strand
TACACAGTTTTGTTCGATAGTAAAAGATTTTTTGATAGCCGCCGGATGATCTTTGCCCGGCAATTATATTATATTTATAAATCGTTAGAATTTCAATAATGGACCTCGGACAAATATTATCAGAAATAAGAAATGAAATTGAGCCTTTTAAAAATGAGGGCCAGGTGGCTTCATACATTCCTGAACTGGCAAAAATTAATCCTGAAAAATATGGAGTACATATAAGCACTGTCGATGGCAGAAATTCCAGTATCGGGGACTATAATGAAAAGTTTTCTATTCAGAGCATAACGAAGGTGTTCTCCACTTCATTGGCCTTTTCCCTTGTGGGGGAAGATATCTGGAAAAGGGTTGGAGTGGAACCTGCCGGGACAAAATTCAATTCCCTCATACGTCTTGAGACTGAAAATGGAATTCCGCAAAATCCATTTATAAATGCCGGAGCACTGGTCATAGCCGATATATTGATAACATGCTTAAAAAAGCCTAAAGAAGATTACTTGAATTTCATCCGGAAAATTTCCGGTGTGCCTGATATTCATTATAATTTTCAGACAGCAAAATCGGAGATGGATCATGGTTTCAGAAATGCCGCATTGGTCAATTTTATGAAATCCTTTAACAACATTCATAATGATGTGCATGAAGTATTAGACTTTTACATGCACATGTGCTCACTTGAAATGACCTGCGCAGAATTATCTGCTGCATTTCTTTTGTATTGCAACCAGGGACATCTTGTTAAAACAGATGAACAGATACTTACCAAGAGCCAGACAAAAAGAATGAATGCCCTGATGCAGACCTGCGGGTTTTATGATGAAACAGGGGAGTTCACTTTTAAAGTGGGGCTTCCCGGCAAAAGCGGAGTGGGTGGCGGTATTGCGGCTGTACACCCAAGAGAGTATTCGGTAGCGGTCTGGAGCCCAAAGTTGAATCATAAAGGAAACTCTGTGTTAGGAATGAAAACACTGGAGTTACTTACCACTAAATCGGGCCTGTCTATTTTTTAGGAAAGAGGAATAAATATTTTAAATTCGACACCCTTATCTTTTTCATTGAAAACTTCAATCCGGGCACCTATTCTATCAACTAAGGTTTTTACTATAAATAGCCCTAGCCCATTTGAACTTTCGTTGTGAGTAGGACGTGCAGAAAGCTTCTGAAATCTTTTAAATAATAATTTTTGTTCTTCCTTATCGATTCCAGGTCCTTGATCTTTTATAGAAAAAACAACTTGATCAAATGATTGATCTGCACTTATAAATATCTTTTTCCCAAGCGGAGAAAACTTGATGGCGTTTGAGATAACGTTTTGAAGTATTCGCCCCAAAATAAGTTTGTCAATGTTAATAGCCAAATCGTTAATGTTGATATTTTGAATAATAGAAAGATTCTTTTCGTTTGCTGTAGAATCAAATGAATGAATCAGATCTACTATGAAAGGACTTATTTTCACTGATTCTTTATTCTCAACCAAAAAACCAGCGGTGATTTCTTTCGTATAAGTAATATCATTGATGAAATTCAAAGATCCTTTTATTATATTCTTTCCCACCTCAATATATTCCGTTGGTAAGTTTTTTGATTTAAACTCCTTTTCAACAAGTTTGAAAATAGCCTGAAGTTGATTTTGTGGAGACTTAAGATCATGGGCTACAATTGCCATTAACATCTCCTTTTCCCGATTAAGCTCTATCAATGATTGGTTTTGTGTTTGCAACTCATGGTGTGCCTGCTTCATTTTTTCCAGCATTTTTTTTCTGTTTCTTTCATAAATTATTAAAACAAAGCTTATGTAGCACGTAATAAAAATCAGGTCAATGACTCTTCTGAAAGGAGTATCTAAATAAGATTTGTAGTCACTGAGCTTAAGTACTTCAACCAGATAAAAACATAAAATATAAAAGATTGAAATTATACTCCAGATGGTGCCGGTTTTAGTTGATGCAATAAAGAATGAGGCGATCAAAATTATCCACATCGATAAAATGCTTGTAGAATAAATACCTCCTGAAGCAAATACGAGAGGTGACATGAAAAGAACAGTAATGCCGGCACCAATATTATATCCTAATTCAAGATTACCGGTTTTTTTTACTGTCGTTAATATGATTAAATATAAAACCACACTTAAAATTGCAGTTCCGATAAAGTAACCTCTTGCATTGTCATCAGTTAAGGTAAATATTGTAAAAAGAGAAGTCAGAAAACCACCAAAGGTTATCGTAGAGATTACCCGGATAAAGAGATTTAACTTGGCCTCATCGTAATCCCTATCTGATAATTTAGCCGGCAGCCAATAATCAAAAATTCTGTTCAGATTCTGCATTATTAATTTTCAATAGTTTAGTTGTAGTTAATACGAAAAAAGTATCTATAAGTTTAGACAGGATATAGCTTTCTTGAAAAAAGGAATTTAACAATCATCTCTATCCGCAATCGCAACCTTCTTGCGCAGATCTGAGCAAAACAGAGGCTTGTGTGAAATTTCATTCAAATCTTCGGACTTATTTAACCTACGAAAAATATCACTTTTCTCCTAAATGCTTTTTGCATTCTACTCTAACATCACTATACTTTTTGAATAACATATTATCTTTCTTCCCAATCTCTTCAAATGCGTTCGCACACTTAAATTCTTCCGCTCTATATTGTAAGCATTGCATACTTCCCTAACCTGGCATCATATATTCGGAACCCCCTAATCGTAAATGTCGCCAGTATTGTTGTGGAACTCGGAATCATACCTCTTTCCACTTCTACACCTTTGCTTATACATTTCATAAACATATCTGCTTCATATCCTAACCATGATCTGTATTCTAACTGCATAATTTTATCAGTTTTGAGGGTTTATAAATTTACTTAAAAGTGGTTATTTTTGAAGAGTTTATTGATATATAATATTGATAATAAAATAGTTAACTACTTAATAGAGAGAGGGGGATTATATTTTTGGGTTTTATGTCCCTGTTTTTTTTGTAGTCGTGGGACATACAAGGGACATATTTACTTTGATTATTATTGAATATTTTGGTGGGGCTTTAAAACAAAAAAGCCCTCAAACATTTTGTTTGAAAGCTTTTGATCTTAGTTGGTTGCTAAGGTGCGGAGAGGGTGGGATTCGAACCCACGGTACCCTTTCAAGTACACACACTTTCCAAGCGTGCTCGTTCGGCCGCTCTGACACCTCTCCGATGCATTCACTGATTGAGTGAATTGTGATTTTAACGAAGGGCAAAGATAGAAAGATATTCGGTGCCGACAAAGATGAATTCACTTAGTTCATTTCTCCTCTTAAAGATTCTGTCAGCGCTTTGGCAATATCTTTTTTCCTGTTGACCAGCACAAACATGAGCTTGGTAACCGCGGCTTCACTGGTAATATTCCCTCCGCTCAGCACACCAATATCATTCATCAGTTTACTGGTAAGATATTGTGATTGATTAACCGTCCCTCCTATGCACTGCGAAACATTATAAATGATAATCCCTTTATCAATCGCATCTTTCAGACAGTTTATAAACCACTCATCAGTAGGCCCGTTTCCTGATCCATAAGTTTCCAGCACCACGCCCTTCAATCCCTGGATGTTGAAAACTGAGCGGAGATACTGCTCATCCATTCCGGGAAAAAGTTTGATGATGCAGATATTCGTCTCCAACTTGTCATAAATCTTCAGCGGCAGTATAGTGCCATGCCTGTATAAAACCAAATGATTATACTCCATCGTTACGCCGGCTTCAGCCAGGTATGGATAATTTTCAGAAAGGAAGGCATCAAAGTGACTGCTCTGCACTTTCTTCGATCTGTTACCGCGCAGCAGGAAATTATTAAAATATATACAGACTTCATTCACAATGGCTTTGCCGTCCTTTTTCGCTGAA
>DATMOV010000467.1:0-6417 GCA_035568055.1 Cytophagaceae bacterium | reverse complement strand
ATAATATGCTTATTCTCATATAAAGTCTGAATTAAAATTAAAAAGTGCTTTTGTTATCTTAAAATATCTATTTCCGGAACCACAATGGTTTTTTCAGATCCGATTACGAGATCCTTAGTTATGGCAATTTTCCCCGAAGGATTTGAGTTGGTGGAATCTTTTGAATAGGCGTATACTTTATAATTGCCCTTGTTCAGATATTTGAATTCAAAGCTTCCATCCTGGTTAGTCTTTTGATGATCTCCGAATGTAATATCATCCCCATAAATAATATACACCTCTTCATTTTCCGCATTATATGCAGGGGAAGTATATGTACCAGGGTGGGTTGTAAGGTCGTACTTTCTTGCAACCACTTTACCTGAGACGGTATGGTTCCCTCCTTTCCCCGCCTGCTTTTTACAGGAATAAAAAATTATTATGGTAAATAAGAACAGCAATAGAAATATTTTATTTCTCATAGGATTAAAAAATTAAGAATATCATCAATAATACCTTAAAAGCCGGAATCGTTGAATGTTCCGATTATATATTACTAACCATAAAAAAAGCCAACTGTTTAGGTTGGCATTAAAAAAATAATTTATTTAATCTTGCTTTTAACTTATAAGAGCTTATTCCTGACCAGGTATTCAGCGATCTGAACCGCATTGGTGGCGGCCCCCTTCCTTAAATTATCGGCCACAACCCACATATTAAGGGTTTTTGGCTGACTTTCATCCCTTCTTATCCTGCCAACAAATACCTCATCCCTGTTATGTGAATTCATAGGCATTGGATATTTAAGATTCTTCACATCATCTTCCAGGATTATCCCTTCAGACTTTGAAAGAATATCAGTAACATCTTTCAGGTCAAATTCTTTTTCGAATTCCACATTGATGGATTCAGAATGGCCGCCCATAACCGGTATACGAACCGTAGTGGCAGTTACCCGAATCGAATCATCGCCCATGATTTTTTTGGTTTCATGGACCATCTTCATCTCTTCCTTAGTATAGCCATTATCCAGAAACACATCGATATGAGGAATTACATTAAGGTCTATTCTGTAAGGATAAGCTTTAGCGCCTTCTATACCTTTTCTTTCATTCATCATCTGATCGACCGCTTTTTTACCTGTGCCTGTCACCGACTGATAAGTGGAAACCACAATTCTTTTGATCTTGTATTTTTTATGCAGCGGATTCAAAGCTACGACCATCTGAATGGTAGAACAATTTGGATTGGCTATGATCTTATCAGCCTTAGTCAATGTATTCGCGTTTATTTCGGGTACTATCAGTTTCTTAGTCGGGTCCATTCTCCATGCCGATGAATTATCGATCACTGTAGTACCTACCTCAGCGAATTTTGGCGCCCACTCTGTGGAAGTGCTTCCTCCCGCCGAAAAAATAGCTATCGCAGGTTTCATGTTAATGGCAGTCTGCATACCAACAACCTTATAATCCTTGCCCTTATATTTGACAGTGTTGCCCACTGATTTCTCTGATGCAACAGGAATTAATTCTGAAACCTGAAAATTTCTCTCTTCAAGGACTTTCATCATCTCACCGCCTACAAGCCCTGTGGCGCCTACAACTGCTAATTTCATTTTAATGAATTTTTAGATTTTAATTTTATTTTATTGAGGATGTAAATCTAACCAATAAATTACTATTTTTGAACGATTATTTTACCTCATGAAAATTAACCAGCTATTGATTTTCCTGATCTTTCCTTTACAAATTTTTGCGCAGCTTAACGAGAATTTCTCCGATGGCAATTTTAGCATGAATCCGGAATGGGTCGGGGATACTTCTTCTTTCAGAGTTAACGCCGCTCTTCAGCTGCAAAGCCAGGGAGCGGCCACCACTGAAAACATCTATCTTTCCACTGCCAATTCGAGGCTTGTCGATACGGAATGGAAATTCTATATAAGGCTCGAATTCAATCCTTCTTCGGGAAATTTCGCGAAATTTTATCTGTGTGCTGATGCGTCCGATCTGATGGGGCCATTGAATGGCTACTATCTAAAGATTGGCGGCGTAACGGGCAATATGGATGCCATTGACCTCTATAGGCAGGAAGGTATCTCATCCCTGAAAATCATCAGCGGCATACCCGGGCATGCAGGCAAGAGTATAAATACACTGAGAATCCGGGTCATCCGCGACCTGGCTGGTAAATGGACTTTATTCTCCGATACGCTGGGAGGAAATAATTATACTAAAGAAGGCTCCTGCATTGATACTAAGTTGCAAACTTCAAAATATACAGGTCTCGTTTGTCATCATACTTCCACACGCGGGAACAAATTCTTTTTTGATGATATAATAATACAGCAGGCACCGATTGTCTCTTATGCCACGACAGTTGTTGATGGTTCTATTGTTACTGTTTTTTTCAATAAGCCACTTCTGAATACTTCCGCCGGCATTGCTTCCAATTATATATTAAGTGCCATGGGAAATCCGGTTTCAGCTACTTACGATCCAATTAATTCTAATCAAATAAAGTTGCTCTTTTCTGGAAAGCTCCCGAGTGGCTCGTATTCTTTAACCATTCAAAATCTGATAGCGCTGTCCGGGGAAACGATAACGCCGGGAACCAGCATAGAGTTCAATTACATAAAGCCTTTGTCCTATGGTGCTTTGGTCATTGATGAAATCTTTGCAGATCCTTTACCCGTTGTCGGTCTTCCTGCTGAGGAATATATTGAACTTTATAATCGTAGTGCCGATACGATCAATTTGGCTGGCTTTACTTTTTCTAATGGATCAACCACCGGCAAATTGTTTTCCAGAAAGTTCGCCCCGGCTTCATATCTGATACTTTGCAGCAGCAGCTTTGCTTCGGCATTTAGTTCCTACGGAAATGTGCTTGGCCTCAGTTCCTGGCCTTCACTAAAAAATTCAGGAGATCCTCTGAAAATTTCTGATGAGTCAGGAAAAATAATTTTCGCCGTCACATATTCCGACACATGGTATAAAAATGTGGTAAAAAAGGAGGGCGGCTGGTCGCTGGAGATGATTGATCCCGACAACCTGTGTGGTGAAGCAGAAAATTGGATTGCTTCGGAAAATGATAATGGAGGAACTCCCGGAAAGGTCAACTCAGTCAATGCGCACAAACCAGATCTGGATCCGCCTGTTCTTTTAAAAGCCGAAGCCCTGGATTCTATCACCATCAAACTTTATTATAATGAAAAGCTGGATACTGTGGCATATAAAAATGCTACTGTGCTGTTATCTCCCGAAATTTCTTTAATACAGATGAAAATTGAAAAACAGGATCTGCATGCTGTAATCATAAAACTGAATGCTCCCCTTCAGAATAGAATTCTTTATACCATCACTGTTGAAAACATAGCCGACTGTAGCGGAAATATTTCACAGAAGAATTCTGCCACTGTCGCTATACCTGAAAAAGCTTTACCTGGAGATATTATCATCAACGAAATTCTTTTTAATCCGAGAGTTGGAGGAGTTGATTTTGTTGAGATTTATAATAAATCGGATAAATACCTTAACCTGAACGGTTGGGGAATTGCCAATATAAAAAATGGCCTCATCGCCAATCGCAAAGCTATTTCCTCTGAAACACTTGTCATTCCACCGCACAGTTATTTATTCCTGAGCAAAGATCCGTATTTGATAAAAAGTCAATATCCATTCACGGAAATTACTCATGGTATTACCCTCATGTCTATGCCATCATATAATAATGATGAAGGATCGGTCATACTTCTTTATGATAATACCGAAGCAGACCGCTTTGACTATAAAAACAATTATCATTTTAAACTTTTGACGGATAAAAAAGGAGTTTCTCTCGAAAGAATTTCTTTTGACGGGCCAACAAACTCCCCCGATAATTGGCATTCTGCCGCTGAAACCGAGGGATTCGCTACACCGGGATATAAAAATTCACAATCATATACCGGCGATGGCAAAGGGTTTTTCGTAGATCCACCGGTATTTACTCCAGATGAAGATGGCTACAAAGATTTCACTACCATACATTTTAGTTTCAGTAACCCAGGCTATATCGGCAACCTGACGGTATTTGATGCGCAGGGGCGTGAAATAAAAAAGATTGCCCAGAATCAGTCACTGTCTACTGATGGCTTTTTCCAATGGGATGGTACCAGTGGTTTCGGCAAAAAAGTGGAATCCGGCTACTTCATTATTTTGTTCGAAGTTTTTAATCTTGATGGGGATGTGAAGAAGTATAAGGAAACGGTCGTGGTTGGAGAGAAGTAGCGCGAAATGAACGCAGAGTGCTGAGGAAAGTGCCTGATGTTTCCTTGTTCTCGTAATTGGATGAAGTAATTTTCGCCGTGGTTGTATTCTTTCCGGCCAACCACCCACAAATATTATTTTACTCCTGGTATTTCAGCTATAGATAAAATAATTTATTGAAAACTTGAAGTCGCATTCTGCGACCTCAAGTTGAAGAGGCAGAAGAGTCTGATCCTTTATACAAATATGCTGTTGTCAGCAGTTCTTCTCTCGCCGCAAATATTTTTCGCTTCAATTTACTACCGCCTTTGTTAGTCCCTGCAAATATTTTTCGTCAATCGTTGCACCTAAACCAGGTGTGTCTGGAACTGTTACAACGCCTTTTCTATCGTAAGTGATTCCGCCAACAACGGGGTCATCAACAAACATTAATGGAGAGTCAAAGTCGCAATGAATTATGTTGTTACTTGTCAATGCAACATGGGCTGATGCTGTAAATCCTAATCTTGATTCTAAAAAACCTCCAACCTGAATTTTTATTTTTGCCTGCTCTGCAAGCTGAATTATTTGCAGCGCTTTGAAAATTCCTGATGACTTGCCTAATTTGATATTAAAGGAATCACAAGCTGCTAAGTCAATTAATCGTTTTGCATCGTGCTGGTCGCAACAGGATTCATCTGCCATGATCGGAATTGGACTTTGCTTTCTCACTTTTGAAAGCTCCATAAAATTCCAACGGGGGATTGGCTCTTCGCAATGTTGAATATTGTGAGGCGCCAGGGCAATTAAAGTTTGTATTGCTTCATTTGTATCCCAACCCTGGTTTGCATCAATTCTAATGGTCAATGTTGTTCCGACTGCTTCTCTTATAAGCCGGATTCTTTCTACATCTTTTTCTTTTGATTCACCAAGCTTCACTTTTATTATTTGAAATCCGTTGTCTTTTATTTTGACCGCATCACGAACCATTTTGTTTGTATCACCAAGACTAACGGTGTAGTCTGTAGTTAAAACTTTATTGTTAAGTCCCCCAAGAAAAGCATATAAAGGAAGTCCGGCATTTTGAGAAGCGATGTCATACAATGCCATATCAAAAGCACTTTTGATGCTTGAGTTTCCATAAATAACTTTGTCCATGGCAGAAGAACATGCTGCAATTTCCAGGGGATTTTTTCCTTTAAGTACCTTAGCCAGGTATTGAGCCACTACAAAACAAGTTTCCATGCTTTCCCCGTTTATGGTCATAAAAGGACTACACTCACCAAAACCGGCAATACCTTTGTCGGTGCGAATAACGATAACAACATTTTCCGCATACTCAAGCAAGCCAAGAGAGATCACAAAAGACTCTTTGAGTTTGATTTTTGACTTATATATTTCAATTTGTTGTATAAGCACGTTGGTTTTATATTAGCCAAAGGATTTCATTAAACTTCTAACTTAAAGTAACAGACTGTAAGATTGTTGGAGAAAACACCAACAACGGCGAAAAGATAATTAGAATTCCTATTGTTGAGAGCTTGTTCGTCAGCCGCCACTGCATAAAACCCAATGTTAGCGGTTCGTTGTTTTTGTTTCTCCCGCTTTTTATCTATCTGTTAAATTGCCGAAGATGATGATCAGTATGTTTATAAACAAAATATCCAACTTGCTCTTTTGTCATTTTTCCGAAAAACCAATGTACGAAGTCATTGCTTGAATAATGTGTATATTCTTCAATTAGAGAAATCCACTTCATTTTTTCAGAGGATAAATCTCCGTTGTTTTCTTTTATCTTAAATTCAGGGCTTGTAGGTGAATTTCGTTTTAGAGGATTATTATCTTTTAGTAAATTTTTTAATCCAATTCTACCAAACAAACGACCAACGAATGCTCGTTCATACTTTTTCTTTCCTAAATACATTTCTTCACATAATGTACAATGTTTCAACATTTGATAAACGTTCATTTTACCCCATTGTGCTATACTATTTTCATTGAGTGAATTAATTCTATTAATCAATTCATCTCTTGTTGTTTTGTCAAATATTGATTTCATATCCCTCTTTATTTTTGTCCGTTTAATGTTTGCGGTGTCGCATGTTACAATGATCGCCAAGGGTTTTGAGGATATGAAATAGAGATTTAAAGGCTCTCACTTTCAACCTACCACAAATGTAAGTAGAAAGTATAAAAGTTCAATTAACCACTTTAG
>DATMOV010000466.1:0-10107 GCA_035568055.1 Cytophagaceae bacterium | reverse complement strand
GAAAATTTCTAACAAAGTTTATAGCGAAAATTCCGGCAAGCCCGCCAAATATAAAGATGCTTTGGGTATTGAAGAAGGGAAGTTCCGGCCAGAAATATTCCAGGTTAAGTCCGATCAGCTCGGCCTGCATTAATCCAAAGCTTAATACGAAGAAACTATAAAATAAGTAGCTTCTATCCCTTATCATTAGAAAAACACCAAGGTTATATAATACTGTTACTATGATTATTCCGAAATATATTCCGTTGGCAAGATCTCTGTCGTGACTCCTTTTGATAATAATTTCGGGAGTGCCTATCCGCAAAGGCATTTCGCGCCCTTCAGTCCCTGAATAGCGGATATAGAAAGTATGTATTTTATCTTTCGGCAAATCAAGGTGAAATAAAAAAACATTCGTTTTTACCGCTCTGGAGGAGTAAGGTAAAAGGTCTCCCGTCTTTTTAAAATTTTGTATCCCGCCATCTGCCAGATCGTAAACTTCAACAATATCCAGTGTTGGATTTTCGATTTCCAGAAAATACTCTTTGTCTGTGATATTTTTGATCTGAAACTTTATCCAAAAGAAGGACTGGGTAGGTAGCGATGAACTGATATTGTTTTGGCTGACTATAAAATCCTTTGACTTAACAATTTCCTTGATGGTAAGATTACTGGCATGGTCTTCCAGCATCGCAATATGGTTTCCGAATTCTTTAAATTCATCGGTATTTAATACGATTAATTTCTGAGCATAGCTGAAGTTCAGAAAACCAAAAAAAATGGAAATGAATGATAAACGGATGATCATTAAAATAATGCCTGAAAACCTTGAGATGAGCAAGATACAACAAGATTTAATATAAAATGTTTTGCAATAAAGTCTTAATTATTGATTTGCGGGACATATTTAGAATATATCCTCAATTCGACCAGTAAATTTCAAACAATAGGCCGGAAAAACATATTAGCTATATAGATACTAAACTTTTATTATGAAAGTAGTTACATTAACGGACAAGGAAGAAAAACTTTTGGTGAAGCTGGTTGACAAGAAAATGAATTCCATGCATGATAAATATACTGAAAAGGAAAAAGAGATGCCTGAGGCGGAAAGCATCAGGCATAATAAAAAAATGTCGTTGTTATCCGGACTTAAAGATAAGATAAAATAGTTTTTTACTTTTTAGGCACAGGGCCAATATTAATGAATAAAGTTTGAGAATGTCTAAAATGAAAAAGGACGACAATTGTCGTCCTTTTGTGGGAACTGCTGGGTTCGAACCAGCGACCCTCTGCTTGTAAGGCAGATGCTCTGAACCAGCTGAGCTAAGCTCCCATTTTTAAGAGTGGCAAATCTAAATGGAATTTTAATTAATGACAAGCTCTTCTATGAAAATAATATATTAATAGATCCGTTTTGATAACATTTAAGTGTGATTGACTAATTTCACATCTAAACTCCCAGACAGGCATTGAGAGCGCTACGGATCATTAAAAAGACTTTTTTGTATGGTTTCCTTACCATTATCCTATTATTATCCTCAGGAGTGGCACTAACATACATTTTTGAGGACAAAATAATAGCGCTGACCTTGGAAGAGCTTAACAAATACCTCAAAGTTAAAATTGAGGTAGACAAAAAAATAGAGCTCTCGATTTTTGACAAATTCCCTCAGGTTTCGATCGCATTTAAAGACGTTAAAATTTATGAATCTATTGAAGGGAGCCAGCAAAAGATGGGCGCGCTTAAACAGCTATATTTCAGCTTTGATGTGTACGACTTCATAAAAGGAAAATATGTCATCAATCATATATCCATCAGCAATGGGAGACTTGATCTTAAAACCGACAAAAACGGTCACATAAATTATTCCATCATAAAAGATGATAGCGTAAATAACGAAAGTTCAGTTCGATTTCATTTGAGAAAAATAGATATAGAGAATGTAGAAGTTGTCTATGATAACAGGAATACCAATCAATACTATGCTGCATTGGCGAAAAGCAACAACGCCACACTTAAGCTACAGAATAAAGTATTAGACATTAGCCTGCAGGGAAACTTCTTTGTTCATAGCATCATCATTAATGACTTAGAACATTTTGCTAATAAGGATGTTTCTTTGTCGCTCTTTCAACAATATGATCAGACAAAAAAGATCTTTACTTTCCTTCCCTCCGAATTGCACATTCAGAATTCCAGTTATACTATTAATGGCAGTTTCCAATTCAAAGAAAAAAAATATATTGAACTTGTAATCGCCGGCAAGAATACCTCAATATCTAATCTGCTGTCATTACTGCCTTCTAAAATATCCGATAACCTGAATACATACAAAGCATCAGGAGAGGTGTATTTTGCCTCGCAGATCAAAGGTTATATTTCTGAAACAGAAAATCCGGGAATTAATATTGATTTTGGTTTTGAGAATGCAGCTTTCAGTCACCCCAATTTTAATGAAGAAATTAAAGGAGCGGAACTAAAAGGAAATTTCAATAATGGGATGAGCCATAACTCCGCAGGTTCCTCTCTGCAAATTACAAATATCCAAGGAATATTTGCGGGACAGGCTTTCAAAGCAGGGTTCTCTATGCAAAACTTTGAAGACCCGACAATCAATCTCCAATTTACCGGAGATGTAAATGTAGAGACTCTGCTCAGATTTTATCCTGTAGAGTATATTAAAACGGCACATGGAATGGTGGGGCTGGATATTTTGTTCTCTGGCAAGACTAATGATCTTCGAACGCATGAAGGAAAGAAAAAGATAAAAACTGAAGGTGCAATTCTTATAAAGAATATCAGGCTTGAATTTAAGAATGAACCCTTGATATTTTCCAGATTAAACGGGCATTTCACATTTAATAAAAACGATCTGGATATAAAAGAATTTACCGGATATATAGGACAAAGTGATCTTCAGATAAAGGGAACTTTAAAAAATTTCTTTTCGAAGGCTCTTTATAGTAAAGAGAAATTAATTGTTGATGCGATGCTGGAATCGTCATTGATAAACCTGGATGAATTATTAAAACAGAAATCTTCATCTGCAACCGGAAGCACTTCTTCAAAAGATTCGCTCAATATGCCTTTATTCCTGAAAGATTATATTTTTAGAATTGAATACAGAATTAAAAATTTGCATTTTCATAAGCTTCACGCAAAGGACATTGACGGAAAGATTAAACTTGACTATCCCTTTGCACAAGTTGATTTCAAATCATTTAAAGCTGCCGATGGAAATATAGAACTCAGCTCATTCATAAATTTCAGGTCGTTCGACAAAATTGAAATCAACGCCAAGGCCGATTTAAATCATATATGTATCGATAGTGTACTTTTTATATGCGACAATTTCAATCAAACTTTCCTGACCTCCAAGAACATTAAGGGAGAATTTAAAGGTAAGACAAAAGTAATGCTGACTATGAATCATAATCTGGAAATTGACCCTGCTTCGGTCATTGCAAGTATAGATGCTTATGTGATAAAAGGACAGCTTGTGAATTTTGAGCCAATGAGAAAACTTTCGAAATTCATTAATGAAAGAGAGCTTGAAAATATCCGCTTCTCTGAATTGAAAAATAATATTTATATAGAAGGTGAAAAAATCAATATTCCGGAGATGGTGATTAAATCCAATATTTCTGACATTTCCATTTCGGGCACACACACTTTTGATCAGCATATTGATTATAAGCTTGCCGTGCCGCTAAAAAATCTTAGACAAAAATTTAAAGATAATCATGAAGCGAACGCTGCTATAGACGACAATGGATTAGGCCGTGCGACCATTTACCTGACAATAAAGGGAACAGCTGATAATTATAAAATCGCTTACGACACCAAACGTACCCGCGGCAAAATTAAAGACGACCTAAAAAAAGAGAAAAAAGAATTGCAAGATATTTTTAAAAAGAAAGAAGAGGAGCAGGTGAAAACCCAACAGCTGAACGAAGAGGAATTTATGGATATTGACTAAGGCCGGCCGGACTATTTAATATTCAAATTGCAATTTCCGGGAAAGAACTCAATTTCAAATTTAAGAGGCAGCTTCTCCTTTCGGAGTTTATTCATTCGTCTAACCATTTTCTCTTTCGCCAAATATTTTTCGTATCCGCGAAAGGCATCTGAAAAAAGTATTAATGATGCTTTAGGAACTAACCTCACGAAATTTCTGTCATTAGCTATCTTTTTAATCTGCTGATTAAGTATTTTTTTCAGGCCCCTGGCTTTATAAACATGATCTGCGAGCAGTGGAGAGCCCACTGAGCCATTGCATAAAAGTCCATAAATTTTCAGGTCCGGAAATTTATTCATTAGGATTTCTTTAACTTCATTAAGGCTAACGGATCTGCCTCCGATATTAAAATCCCGTCTCGTGAAAAAACCAGAAGCCTCGTAAGGAGATATCAAAGGATAGAATCGCATGACCTGATCTATCACAAATATGTTGTATACATTAATCAGATAAGCTTTAAGTTTCTTTCCCCGCAGGGAACCCGGATCAATAGAAGAAATATTATTGAGAAGAACTTTAAGTGCACCTGTATTTTGCTTAATGTACAAGTAATCTATTTTCCCCGTCTTTACATAAGTATGAAAAAAAATATCCGCAGTTTTGAAGAAAGGTTTCAGGTCATTTCGACTATAGGCAGAAAAACTGAGAAGCAAGAATATTAATAAGCAGCGTCCCCTGATCACCATCATATTCTTTCCTCCCATAAAGTATCCTACAAAAAGTAATTGAAAAGATTTGGATCTTTATTGATCAGAATATAATTGATCTTCTTTTTATTCAGTCTCTCCAGGAGTTTCTCATAATCCTCTTTAAATTTCAGTTCGATTCCAACTAAAGCAGGTCCCTCTTCTTTGATGTTTTTTTTGGTATATTCAAAACGGGTAATATCATCGTTGGGACCAAGAACTTCATCCAGAAATTCGCGAAGCGCGCCTGCCCTCTGGGGAAAGCTGATGATAAAGTAATGTTTAAGTCCTTCGAATATCAAAGACCTTTCTTTGATCTCTGCCATTCTGCCAATATCATTATTGCTTCCGCTAACAACGCAGACTACATTCTTTCCTTTGATCGCGGTTTTGTATTGCTCTAATGCGGAGATACTTAAAGCACCGGCAGGCTCAACAACAATCGCTTCCTCATTGTATAGTTTGATGATGGTTGAACATACCTGACCTTCCGGCACCAGCACTACATCATCAAGGATCAGAGAACAGATCTTGAAATTCAATTCTCCAACTCTCTTCACAGCAGCGCCATCAACAAATTTGTCTATTTTATCCAGTGTAACGACTCTTCTTTGCTTAAGGGATTCTGCCATCGCTGGCGCGCCTTCGGGCTCTACCCCAATTATTTTTGTTGAAGAGGATTTTTCATGAAAATAACTTCCAACGCCGGCCGTTAGACCACCGCCGCCTATCGGAACAAAAAGATAATCAATCTTTTCTTCAAAGTCTTGCAGGATCTCTACCGCTACGGTTCCCTGGCCTTCAACTACTTTTGGGTGATCAAAAGGCGGAACAAAGAGCATGGCTTTGTCTTTGCTATATCCTAAAGCTTCAGCATAAGCATCATCAAAAGTATCCCCTGTAAGAACAACTTCAACATATTCTTTCCCGAACATTTTAACCTGAGTGACTTTTTGCTTTGGCGTTGTATGGGGCATAAAAATTCTTCCGTGAATCTTAAGCAGATTACAGGAATATGCAACCCCTTGAGCATGATTGCCAGCACTCGCGCAAACAACGCCTTTTTTAAGATCATCGGGGGTACTGCTGCTGATCAGATTATACGCGCCTCTCAGCTTATATGACCTTACCACCTGCAGATCTTCTCTCTTAAGGAAAATATTACAGTCGTATAATTCTGAAAGATTTATGTTTTTTGAAAGCGGTGTATGTGTTACCACCCCTTTTAGTCTTTCCGCTGCATCATCGATGGCTTTGGTAGATACCAGGCCAGCGCTTCCATTTGCTGAATCCATTGCTATATGATAAGCTACAAAATTAATAATTAATACATTAAAAACTTGAATACGGTATTTTGAATAAAAAAATGGTAAATTCGAAATGCCAGTGAACAGGTAGCTTTAAATCGTGGGCTGAATAAAATTTTCTATGAATATCTTCCAGTCCTTAGCTTTGGTGGGATTAATTTTCAGTATCGCAGTGAATATCGCGTTGATCGTAATTCACAAACATGTAAATCTGTACTGGGCTGTTTATCCTTTTTGGATTTCCGTATTTATCTTTGGCTACTTCATGCACCGATATAGAAAAGATGAAGGTGATGATCATCATCACTAACATAAAATCAATAATAAAAAAGGGAAGATCTTTAATGACTTCCTTTTTTTATTATTGATTATCAAACCTCATACATCTCTTTACATATTTTTTACTGTGAGATCTTCGACTTCCTTCATAAAATCAGATAACTCAGTATTAGCATAGATACCAAAAGCATTTACTATAATTCCTTTTAAGCCATCCTTTGTTTCTACTACATACATAACCGCCTCATCGTCCGGGTTTGTTATACCTTCATATCTGAAGTGCTCACGAATTTTCAGATCCTGAGGCTGATAAATCTTCCCGCTGTTTAAGGCCTTAAGCCCTTTGTCAGAGATTTGAAATTCTTCTGTGAAACCTTCTTCCTGCAAGAGTTCTGTTCTCACAGCCATTGGCGTTCTATAATGAGGCATTGTTTTATCTTTATCCACCATAATAATTAATTATTGTTATCCATCTATTCTGATAAAAGAACACCAGATTTACCTTAAAAGTTACTTTTAGTTATAAACCGGACTTCATCCGGGAGAAAAATCAAGGGAAATTCTCCCGCTAAGGGATAAAACTCCAGATCAATCCGAAGCTATTTATCCGGAGCTACTTATTAGAAGAACAACTCGCATACAAACATTCCTTGTTGTTTTGTACACTTGATTCATTCTGATGTATTCGCTTAGGCCTATTCACCATAGAAATAAAAAAGAACACAATTAACAGTATAAATGGCAAGGCTAAATAATATCTTTTTCTTTCATGGAAATTCATGGGACTTCTACCTTTTTAATTCAACATTCATATACTTGATAACAATATGACATAAAAAGGAGTTTCATATATAGTGTAGTAAGGCTTAAAAATACAAGGTTTTTTATGATTAGATAATATTAAAATATTTCGTCAAAAAATTATCTGATTACGAGAAGGGGGAAGGATTTGTGAGAAAGATAATAACGAAGCAAAGCATTGAAAATATAGATTCCTTTGAGGACGTCAAGCCTGCATTTTTATATATACCTGATATAAGCGGATATACGCAATTCATTAATAGCACCAATATTAAATATAGTCGTAAGCTGATCCACGAGTTGCTGGAAATTATTGTCGATTCTAATATTCTGAATTTAAAAATCGCCGAAATACAAGGGGATGCCATTCTGTTTTATAAACTTGGTACCCCTCCCTCCATTAGCAAGCTGGAAAGTCAGGTTAAGAGAACCTTTCTGAATTTTCAGGAAAGCCTTGAACACATGAAGATGAAATATGAATTACTTCGTAAGGCACCTGATCTAAGTCTTAAAATTATAGTTCATTTGGGGATCATAGGAACTATCGAGATTAAGAATATTGTAAAACTACTTGGAACTGATATGGTCCTTGCCCACCGAATTCTGAAAAACAACATCAAAGACAAAGAATATCTCCTGATGACCGAACAATATATAGATTCTCAATTACCCGCCATGGTTGAAAAAAGTTTTGCCTGGACAGATATCAGATCCGGTAAGAAAACGTATGATTACCTGGGTACAATCAATTATAAATATTTTTCTTTATCCGGTCTTAAAGAAGATAGAAAAATACTTCAGTAATTCTTAAAATTTTTCTTTCAGGTACAATATGATGAACAGGGCGAGCGCTACAGTAGCGATAAGACCTATCATAAAAGATGTATAAGAGTATCTGAGCAATTTATACTTCTTGTTCAATACTATTCCAAGAAAATACAGATCACGGATCATATTGGTATACAATAGATCCTGGCTTTTCATAAGTTCTTTCATCTGATTTTCGAAATCCTGCATGCTCAGGTTCGAATAGTTCCCAAAAAACAGAATGCTCACTTTTTTCTTTTTGAGCTCTTCTATGGAACTGATCTTTTCAGTCACTTTTGGTTTTGCCGAGAGAATTGCAAAGACGATCGAAACCAAACCTGTTAGCAATAAACTTATCACAGGTATGATTAACCTTTGATTTGCTTTAAAGCTGGCACCCAGGAAAGAAAATTTCGCGCCCACCACAGTAAGCATGATGGAAATAATAATGGTATTGATGTGGATCATCATATTCGCTTTATTATCGGCGATAGAACTAAGATGAATATGACTGCCATAAATACTCCGGAACATGGTTTCAATACCACGCTTCGGCTGAGCTTTACTTTTCTTCTTATCTTCGGTTTTCTTCTCTGCTTTTTTCTGAAGCTTCTTTAGTTTCTGTCTTTGCTCCTGAAGGTTTAAAGCCAACTGTTCACCATAAATCTTCTGAGCCTGGGCAGTATGAAAAGTGGCATTTGAAAGAAATTCAAGCTGTGTCTCCGCCCATTCGATCTCATTACAAGATCTGATCTGAAAATTTTCCCATTCATCCCGTAAAAGGTCCGCCTTGGAAGAAAAGTTCTTATCACCTATGTTCACGATATCCGCATCGCAAAGTATCTGTTCGGAAAGGCTTGAGGGAATAATCTCTCTTTTTGTAGCTTCAATACATTTTGCAACCTTATTCATCTTAGAAACGGGATAATTCTTCTCCTCCAGAAAAACACGGGCGATTTCAATGCTTTTCTCCTCGTGATCGGCGTAAGAATGAATATATCCTGTATCATGAAACCAGGCGGCAATCATCAGAACTTCCAGGTCCTCTCCTTCCAACCCACATTCTTTGGCAAGCTTTTCAGCTCCTTCAGCAGTTTCTAAAGTATGTTGATAATTATGATAAACATACTGATGTGAAAGCTTTTCCTTGAAAAGATTAAATACATACTGATTTATTTCTTCAAATAAACTTTTAACCTGAATCATTCCTTTTTTAAACTTTAGCGCATTAATGAAGTTATTGTATAACCCGGTTACAGCCTTTAATGTTATCTGTTCCAGCCGCGGAAGCTTTTTACGATGCAACCTATAGCCATTTTTTTAGCCTTGGTATTTTTTTCCTGCGCGGATAAGCAAAGAAATCCGGAAGACGCATTTTCTTATGAGCTTACATCCCCTGATAAAATATACATCATGCCCAAACATTTAAAGGAAATTTCGGGACTGGATTATATTTCTGATGACAAGGTTGCATGCATCGAAGATAACCATGGTATTATTTATATTTATGATTTGAAAGAAGAGAATATCACTGCTGAAATTACTTTTGGCGAGAAAGGAGACTATGAAGATGTCTCGAAAGTAGGACAAGTCTATTATGTTCTCAGAAGCGATGGTGTGATCTTCCAGGTAAGCGACAAGAAAACATCTTCGTACAAAACCATTCTCAATCAAGAGAACAATACTGAAGGGCTGTGCTATGACAAAAAAAATAACAGTCTGCTTATTGCCTGTAAAGACGATCCGGGAAATCAAATACCAAAAAATTATAAGTCAGTTTATAAATTCGCCTTAAAAGATCATGTCGTATCCAAAAAACCTTTATTCAATATTTCTATCGATGACATTATTCTTCCGCAACTCAATAAAAATTTTGAGGCGGACGAAAAGCATTTCAGTCCATCTGGTATAGCTATTCATCCGCTTTCGGGTAATATTTTTATCATCTCCTCCAGAGGGAATATTCTTTTAGAGGCAGATAGAACAGGAAAAATTATCCATGCTGAAAAAATTCATAACAAACTTTTTCCACAGCCCGAGGGGATCTGCTTCACACCCGAAGGTGATCTGATGATCTCCAACGAAGGCAGAGATGATGAACACGGCACCATTTTAAGATTTAAACAAAAGTAAAATGAATTCGAGGGTAATTGTTTTTTTAATGATATTCACTTTTGTTTGCTCCTGCAACAAACAGCTCTACTATAGCAAAGAAGCTAAAGACTG
>DATMOV010000465.1:0-3735 GCA_035568055.1 Cytophagaceae bacterium | reverse complement strand
TCCTGATCGCCATCTTCTAAGTTTGCAATGACGAAAGAGCCAGCTGGCGATACAATATCTGATAGCTCCTTCGAAAATTTTCCGTTGATAAAAATAAGCGAATTAGCATGCTGAACTTTGAATAAAAAAGGCTGAATGTCTTTTTTATTCAAAGTTGATTTCTCAGGGAATTTATAATTTTTCTTAAGGGCAGGAGCAACATTGGTATATTTCCACTCCTCATTTTTTATATTGGGGAAGCCAAGTTTTTCAAAGCTCAGCAATGCTTCTTTCCTCTTGCTATGAGTTGGACTGCCTGCCTTACCATTCAGTTTGCTTTCGAATGATTTAAAATTGGAAAGTAGTATCTCTTTCAGTTCGCCGTGTAAAGTTTCATTCATCTTAAACGCCTTCTTTTACTGAGCTTTTGATCCAGTCATAACCTTTTTCTTCCAGTTCCAAAGCCAGTTCTTTGGTTCCTGACTTAACGATCTTGCCATTGTAAAGTACATGGACAAAATCAGGAACGATATAATCAAGTAATCTTTGATAATGAGTAACTACAATTACAGCATTATCTTTCGATTTTAATTTATTCACGCCATTGGCGACGATACGCAAAGCATCAATGTCAAGGCCTGAGTCTGTTTCATCAAGTATAGCAAGCTTTGGTTCAAGCATAGCCATCTGGAAAATTTCATTTCTTTTTTTCTCACCGCCGGAAAATCCTTCATTCAGAGATCTCTTCAATAAGGAAGGATCGATCTCCACTAATTTGGTTTTCTCTTTCATTGCGTTTAGAAAAGAAATAGCATCCATGGGTTCCTGACCACGGTATTTTCTAATTTCATTCACCGCGGTTTTAAGAAAGTTGGTGGTGCTTACTCCTGGTATTTCAATTGGATATTGAAAGGCAAGAAATATGCCTTCACCAGCTCTTTCTTCAGGTGCCATATCCAGAAGATCTTTACCAAGAAATTCTACGGAGCCTCCGGTCACTTCATAATCTGTTCTGCCTGCCAATACAGAAGCAAGCGTGCTTTTGCCGGAACCATTAGGCCCCATGATCGCATGTACTTCTCCTGGCTTTACTTCCAGGTTAATACCCTTCAGTATTTCCTTAGCCCCAACACTGGCCTTTAAGTCTTTTATTTTAAGCATTTCTTAATGTTTGACGTTTTAAGTTTTACGTTATACGTCTTTTTAAATTTAAGCTGATATTAATTTATAGTTGATCACGTAAAACGTATTACGTAATACGTTTTACTTATCCAACACTTCCCTCTAAACTCACCGCCAGCAACTTTTGTGCTTCGACAGCGAATTCCATCGGGAGTTGTTTTAATACTTCTTTGCAATATCCGTTTACAATAAGTGCAACGGCAGTTTCTGTGCTAATGCCTCTTTGATTACAGTAGAATATCTGGTCTTCACCGATCTTTGAGGTGGTCGCTTCGTGTTCCACTTTTCCGGTATTGTTATTTACTTCGATGTATGGGAAAGTATGCGCGCCGCATTTATCACCCATTAAAAGAGAATCGCACTGGGAAAAGTTTACAGCGTTCTCAGCACGTTTCATAACCTTTACCAGTCCACGATAGCTGTTTTGTGACTTGCCGGCGGAGATACCTTTGGATACAATCCTGCTTCTGGTATTTTTGCCGATATGGATCATCTTAGTGCCGGTGTCTGCCTGTTGGCAGTTATTGGTTACAGCTACCGAATAAAATTCTCCGATTGAATTATCACCTTTCAATATCACGCTTGGGTATTTCCAGGTAATGGCAGAACCGGTTTCTACTTGTGTCCAGGAGATCTTCGAGCTGTCGCCCATGCAGATCCCACGTTTAGTCACGAAGTTGTAAATTCCACCTTTGCCATTTTTATCTCCAGGATACCAATTCTGCACGGTAGAATATTTTATTTCAGCTTTTTCCATAGCGACCAGTTCCACCACTGCGGCATGCAGCTGGTTCTCATCCCTCATAGGCGCGGTACAACCTTCGAGGTAGGAAACATAAGAGCCTTCTTCTGCTACGAGCAATGTTCTTTCAAACTGGCCGGTATTGGCAGCATTGATACGGAAATAAGTAGAAAGCTCCATAGGACATCTTACACCTTTAGGAATGTAGACGAAGGAGCCATCGCTAAATACTGCGGCATTGAGAGCCGCAAAATAATTATCTGTATAAGGCACTACTGAGCCCATGTATTTTTTTACCAGTTCAGGATGTTCTTTTACAGCCTCGCTCATAGAACAAAAGATGATACCAAGTTCACCCAGTTTTTCTTTATAGGTGGTTGCTACGGATACACTGTCCATCACAGCATCTACTGCCACGCCTGAAAGTCTCATTTGCTCTTCCAGGGAAATTCCGAGTTTATCAAATGTTGCTTTTACATCAGGGTCAAGCTCGTCAAGACTGTTTAGTTTAGCCTTTTGCTTTGGTGCTGAGTAATAAATAATATCCTGATAGTTGATTTTTGGAAAAATCACATTCTGCCATTTAGGCTCGGTAAGAGTAAGCCAATGATGGTAAGCTTTGAGTCGATGCTCAAGCATCCATGACGGTTCGTTCTTTTTTGCGGAAATAAATCTGACGATATCTTCACTTAAGCCCATTGGAGCTTCATCGGCTTCCATTTTAGTTTCGAAGCCATACTTATATTCCGAGCTTGTGATCTCTTCGAGTATTTTAATGCTCTCACCCATGCCTGATTTTATTTAGACTAATTCCAATTAAGATACAAAAATATAACAAAATTGATAATTATAGGTTCAGAAGTGCTTTTTTTTTATCTATTCAAGAAATAATACAGTAAATCAGCTTTAAATTTAAAATAGGCTGATATTTCTATTGATCGACTCCTGCAGAGATATAAAGGTTTCTGTGCGTTGTATGCCTGCAACTTTTTGGATTTTATCGTGAAGCACCTCCCTCAAATGATTTGTATCACGACAAACCAGTTTTACAAACATGCTATAGTTGCCGGTGGTATAATGAATATTTACGACTTCAGGGATATCGAGTAATCCTTTGGCCGCTTCATCATAGAATGAACTTCTTTCCAGATAGATACCGAGAAATGCGGTGATATCGAAGCCTAGCTTTGCATAATCTACATTGAGTTGCGAGCCTTTTACCATACCAAGTTGCTCCATCTTTTTCATTCGTACATGGACAGTTCCCGGAGAGACATTCACTTTTTTAGCAATATCTGTATAAGGTATATTGGCATTTTCCATTAAAAGGGACAAAATTTGTAAATCCGTTTTGTCGATTTCAGAATTTGGAAGCATTTTTGAATGTGTGATTTGAGTATTTGATAAAATTATTTATAATTTTTTATTAAAACTATAAATATTATACCTTTTTAATATATTATTTGGAAAATATTGATCAATCTATTAATTTTGAAGTGTTAGTAGATAACTATACTGAAGGGTGATGAAACTGGCAGACATGCCCTCCTGTCTCGGGGGTAGTGATTATGGGAAAAATAGTTTAATGGGTTGACCACAAAATTAATTCTGAGCTATAATTAACCTCACTTTGGTCGTTCGACTCGACCCCCTTCAGCTTTTTTAGCCTCTTTTCGAAAGAAATGAGGCTTTTCTATTTAATAAAGACTATATGGATTTTTGGTACACGAGAAATGGTTCACAATTTTGGTGGTAGGTCAGAAGTACAGATGATGACATCTGGCAAAGTCTCGAAGCAAGTTGTCTGCATCATTCCCAATCTTCATCCGATG
>DATMOV010000464.1:0-3958 GCA_035568055.1 Cytophagaceae bacterium | reverse complement strand
GTGTATCGTGCAGGTTCCCAAATATGCCAAAGTAGAGAAGGTTCTGGAACTTCAGCCGGGTATGTCGCAGAATGAGGTGTCGGCAATTCTTGGTATACCTCCTTATGACCTTAAAAGCAGGGACAGCACTGAATATACTTTGATCTATAAATACAGAGTGGCTGACAGAAGAAACTTTCCTTTTTTTGTAGGTCAGACGAACGGATTGAAATGGCGTGGAAAATATGTGGACCTGTTTATTACTTATTCCATGCACGGAAAAATTATTTCTATAAGATCATGTAGCGACTGTGAGGGATCTGATAAAACTGAAAAAAAGGTAGATATCAACTGGGGTGCAATTATAACTTTGCTTACAGTCAGTCTTCCAACTCTTTTGGTTGCTTTCAAACTGAGTAAATGACGGCTTATTGAACCGAACATTTGTCCCCTACACAAACCTCAAGTCTTATCCCCATGAGTGTCCATATAGCTACTGGTTGCCGTTATTTTTTTAATGACTTAGGAGCAGGAATTGAACAGGATTGTTCGGCCCACTTCTTACCGGTGGACCCGCTTTCCTGCTCAGCAAAAGGTTTCCATTGTTTAATTGTGGCGTGATAATTGCCAATATGACCTTTTTAAAGAAGTCTTCTTTCTATAGGGATATTATAATAATTTATTTATTTTTAACCACCATTAAACCAAAACAAAATAACTTATGAAAAATTTTACTAAAAGTTTAAAAACATTATTCCTCATCCTTATCATTAGCAATCTGGCCCAGGCTCAGGTGTATGAAAAAGGAAAGGTTGTGATTGACGCTTACTATGGCTTTCCCAATTTATGGACTTCAATCCTACAATCGGAGGTAAATAATAGTACAACCGCTCAGAATGCGGGTGTAACAGTATCTTCAATTGGTCCATTAGGGGGACGTATTGAATATCTTTTATCAAGCAAAATAGGCTTTGGTGTAGATTTTAGTTATGCAAATACTACTGCAAAATATACAGACCAGAGCACCAACTATAATTATCAGATTTCTATACCTAGATGGAGAGTAGTACCGAGAATTAATATACACCTTGGTCACGACACGAAACTAGATCCATATTTCGCTTTTGGGGTTGGGTATGTGAACTCTTCATACAGTTACAAAACAAATGATCCAAACTATACAGGGCTAGCAACCACCAGATCATTAGTTCCTGTATCTGTGATGGCTAAATTCGGTATGCGTTATTTCATTACCGATCATATTGGCCTTGGAGTTGAAGTAGGTCTTGGTGGCCCTCTGGCAACAGGTGGAGTTACCGTGAAGTTCTAATACCCGCAAATTTTTTGCAATGAAAGCTCCGGAATCAATTCCGGAGCTTTTTTATTTTCTGTACAGAGCAGCAACTTTTTCTGCCACATAATCCACTTCTTCCATTGTATTATATTTGCTGAAAGAAAGCCTTACATGCCCTCTTTCAGGGGAAGCATTGATAGATCTTAGCACATGTGAACCCACATCCGTGCCGCTTGCGCATGCACTGCCTGCGGAAACAGAAATGCTATTGATATCAAGATTAAAAAGAAGCATGTCATTATCCTCTGATGCCGGAAGGCTCACGTTTAAAATTGTATATAGACTTTTTTGATTGTTCTCAGATTCGCCGTTAAACGAAATATCAGCAACACTTTCTTTAAGCTTCCTGATCATGCTGTCTTTTAAGCCTTGAATATATTTGCGGTCTTTCTCAATATCCCGATAGGCGATCTCCATCGCTTTAGCGAGACCCACTATGCCGTAAATATTTTCAGTTCCGCCGCGCATATTCCTCTCCTGTGCGCCTCCGAAAATAAGCGGACTTATTTTATGACTGCTGTTGGCATAAAGAAATCCTGCTCCTTTCGGACCATGAAATTTGTGTGCCGATCCCACTATATAATTTATTTTCAGTTTTTGAAGATCGAGTGGCAAGTGGCCAATAGTCTGTACTGTATCAGAATGAAATATTGCATGGTGAACGGAACAGAGCCTGCCTATTTCTTCAATGTCGTTGATGTTGCCCAGCTCATTATTGGCGTGCATCAGAGAAACCATAGAGCCTGGATTTTTTTGAAGTAAATTATCCAGCTCGGCCATGTTGAAGTTTCCTGTATCATCATGTTGCAGGTAGCTTACTTTGACGATTCCGGAATGCTCAAGATCTTCCAGGCAGTGAAGCACAGCATGATGTTCTATCGGGCTGCTGATGACATGCCTGATGCCGTATGAATTAATATGGCAGTGGATCGCGGTGTTATCAGCTTCCGTTCCGCCCGAAGTGAAAAAAATTTCTGATGGTGAAGTACTGAGTAATGAGGCTACCGCTTTCCTTGACTTCTCAATAGCGGTTCGTGCTTCCCTACCATGTGTATGAATGGAAGAAGGATTGCCATAATGCTCCAGCATATAGGGCATCATGGCATCCAGTACTTCTTGGTCTAATGGAGTGCTGGCAGCATTATCTAAGTAAACACGCATTTCTCTCGATAATCTCCTTGATATCAGTGATCAGCTTCATCGCCAGATGGTCCGCTGTTGCATGCGAATCTGACTCTGAGTAAATCCTGATAATAGGTTCTGTATTTGATTTGCGCAAATGTACCCATTCTTTGTCAAATTCTATTTTGACACCATCGACAGTATTAATTGGTTGTTTACTGTATTTATTTTTGATCTCTTCTATAACACAATCCACATCTATCTCCGATGTAAGCTCTACCTTGTTTTTTGAGATGTGATAGCTTGGATATTTAGCACGAAGCAGAGAAATAGATTTGCCGAATTTTGCAAGATGTGTCAGGAACAAAGCGATTCCTGCAAGGGCATCGCGGCCATAATGCAATTCAGGAATGATAATTCCGCCATTACCTTCGCCGCCGATAACAGCTTTATGATCTTTCATCGCCTTCACCACATTTACTTCTCCCACTGCCGATGCGAAATATTTACACCTTGCTTTCTCCGTAATATCCCGTAAAGCTCTTGTGGATGAAAGGTTTGAAACAGTATTGCCAGGTTTGTGTTGCAGAACGTAATCGGCCACAGCCACCAGTGTATATTCTTCCCCAAACATACTTCCATCCTGATTGATAAAGCATAGCCTGTCAACATCGGGATCAACGACGATCCCAAGATCGAAATGACCTTTGGAGATCTCCCCCGAAATATGCGTAAGGTTTTCAGGAAGCGGTTCTGGGTTATGAGGGAATAAGCCGGTGGGCTCACAGAAGAATTTTGTTACTTCTTTCACTCCGAGCGCTTCCAGAAGCAATGGTACTGCAATGCCACCTGTTGAATTTACACAGTCGATCGCGATCTTGAAATTTCTTTTTTTGATTGCCTCTATATCCACCAGCGGGTGATTAAGGATCAATTCTATATGTTTATTGATGTAAGAATTGTTAGTGCTGTATTTACCAAGTTTTTTAATATCGCAGAATTCAATCTCTCCTTTTTCGGCGAATTCTAAGATCTGCTTGCCGTCTTTATCTGAAAGAAATTCTCCGTCTTCATTAAGCAGTTTAAGGGCATTCCAGTTAGCCGGGTTGTGGCTTGCAGTAATAATAATGCCTCCTGCAGCGCCTTCCAATGTTACCGCAAGCTCGACAGTCGGGGTAGTTGATAAGCCAAGGTCAATGACATTTAGCCCCATGCCTTGCAGGGTTGAGACGACCAGCCTGGAAATCATTTCTCCCGATACTCTCGCATCACGCCCTATCACGATTTTATTTCTATGACTGTGAGAGTTTTTCTTTGCCCATTCCGCATAGGCCGCTGTAAATTTTACCACATCAAGTGGGCTAAGCGTTTCGCCGCTTTTCCCGCCTATTGTACCTCTTATTCCTGAAATTGATTTGATCAGTGACACGTTCGCTCCTTTTTCTATTTAGTACTAAAAATCTTTAATAGGTAACCTGTTTTTTTTAAATTAGTTATATTTTC
>DATMOV010000463.1:0-10849 GCA_035568055.1 Cytophagaceae bacterium | reverse complement strand
AGCCCGGGAACCGGAAGTCAAAGTTGAAGAGAACCATCATGAAGTAAAGATAAAAATTGAGCCTCAGACAAAAATAAAAGTTAAAAATTATCATGATGTATCTTCCGCGAAAGCAGAGATTGAAAAGCTGGGCAATGATGTTCCCACGTTTGTCAGGATCAATAAAATCAGGACTATTATGGCTGTTAAGGATGATGATATTTCAAGACTGGCTTTACGGGCAGGAATAAAACCAGAAGAGTTTCTCCGATACAATGATCTCAGAAGTTTTGATCAGGTTACACCCGGTCATTTTTATTATCTGCAGCCGAAAAGAAATAAAGCTTTAGTACTTCACCATACGGTCCAGCATGGAGAAGATATTACAATGATCTCACAAAAGTATGGCATCAGGCAAAGTGCGATCAGAAAGAGGAATCGCATGGATAAGAGAGAAGCTCTGGAGCCAGGCAGGGTTTTATGGCTGAGGATGAAAAGGCCAGAAAATAGCCCGATAGAAATGGCAAATGTGCCTGAAGAAAAAATAATACACCCCGAAGCAGTGAAAAAGGAAAATAATAAAGTGGAGAGAGATACCGTGTCAGTAAAGAAATCGATAAAATCCCAGACTGACACTATTGCAAAAGAAAAAACTTCCCTTTCATCGCCGGAATCGGGAAAAATACACACCGTAAAGTCAGGTGAAACGCTATATAGTATTTCTAAAATGTATAATGTTGCCGCAGACAGCCTCAAAAAGTGGAATTATTTATCAGACAACGTCCTTAAACTGGGTCAGGAGCTTATTATACAACAATCCGCTAAGGCTGATGTTATTCATACGGTAGCCCAGGGCGAAACCATGTATAAGATAGCCAGAATGTATGGTGTAAGTGTGGCTGATATTAAGTTATGGAACAGAAGGACAAATGAAAGCCTGGAAATAGGCGAATCGCTTGTTATTAAAAGGAAATAGTTTTTATATCATTAATTTTTGTTAAGTTATATATTGATCCCAAGGTCAGATCATTATGGATATTGATTCAACATACTGGGAATCCTCTCTGAAGGCGCTCCTGACTCAGATCAGCGAGGCTGCTATATTGGCCGACCCTGACGGTAATATTATATTCATGAATATCGCAGCTGAAAATCTCACACAAACCAGCCTGCAGAATGCATTGGAAAAAAAGACAAATAGTATTCTAAAAATTCTTCATAAGAATGGAGAGGAAAGTCTTTCGTCACTTTTAGACAAATCAAAAAAACAGAAAATAATTTCCGGGAAAGTCTTACTGAATATATCTCCATCACAAGAGCAGCTTATTGAATATAAAATTTCCCGCGTAAGCAATGATGCTCATGCAGGCTTCGCATATCTGATCACGTTAAAGCCGCTGGAAGAAAATGTTTTGAAAGAGGAGGAGATCAGGGAAAGCGAGAGAAAATATAAAGGCCTTTTTGAAAACGCGCTGGAAGGTATTTTTTTTCTGGATGACGCATCAAATATTATAGATGCGAATCCGGCGGCTTGTGCTATTTACGGCATAAGCAAACGTGAGTTTATGAAGCTCAAGGTCAAAAATATTTTCCCTCATAAATCTGCGGAGGAATCGGATCATATCTGGCGAAATTTTGTGAAAACAGGCCTTCTTACAGGCTTGTATAAATACCAGCAGAAATCAGGAGTTATACGATATATTGATTTTAAAGCCAAAACCAGTTTTCTTCCCGGGCTTCACTTAGCCGTATTCAGTGATGTAACAGAAAGAATGCTGGCAGAAAAAGCTTTGCGCAATTCAGAAGCTAATTTGCAGGCTATTTTTAACAATACTTCCCAAAGGATATTATTGCTTGATGCAGACCTGAAAATAGTAACAGCAAACCGTAGCGCCTATAAAATTATACGAGATTCATTGGGTAAAGATCTTGTGATAGGTGAAAGTATCCTTTCCTATGCATCTTCCATAGCTATTAAGCAGGCTCTCCCAATCCTCGAGAGAGTAAAAAAAGGTGAAATAATTATTGATGAGATTAAGATCAGGGAGGGTTATTGGGTAGAAACGAGTTTTATTCCGATTTTTGATGGCAAAGAAGCTGTGAAAGGGGTATGTATCATCATAGTGGATATTTCTTACCGGAAGAACGCGCAGCTTACGCTGGAAGAGAGTGAGGCGCGCTTCAGGTCACTTGTCCAGAATTCGTCCGATATAATAACCATCATAGATAAAGACGGAAAAATTTTATACAGCAGCCCTTCTACAGAAAAGATTCTTGGTTATAAAAGTGAACAGCTTACAGGAAAACCGCTTGATGGGTTTATACATAGCAATGATACCAATGTTTTGAAAGGGACTATCAAAAAAGTCATAAGTTCTTTCAAGCCGGTGAATTCGCTCGAATACAGATTTCTTCATGCCCAGGGATATTATCTCAATCTGGAAACCACCTTCAATAATCTTACAGAAAATGAGCATATCAAAGGAATCGTTCTTAATACCAGAGACATCACTGAAAGGAAGCATCATGAAGAAAATCTTCGTTTGCTTGAGCGCGGAATAGATGCCAGTAAAAATGGCATCATTATTTCGGATCCCAAGCAGCCTGACAATCCTATTATATATGCCAATAAAGCTTTCGAGCAAATAACCGGGTATTCATATAATGAGATCATTGGAAAAAATTGCCGCTTTCTTCAGAATGATGATCGCAATCAGCCAGGTTTAGACAAAATAAGAGAAGCCATTAAAGAAGAAAAGGAAGTCGGTGTGATATTGAGAAATTACAAGAAAAATGGCAAGCTATTCTGGAATCAGCTCAATATATCGCCGGTATATAATAAAGCCGGCGAGCTCACTAATTTTATCGGCGTGCTGGATGATATCACTGAAAGGAAGATCGCCGAGGAAGCGCTTATAGAGATTACTCAGGGGATCTCTGGTGGCCGCAAAGATTTCTACATTTCTCTGGCGCAGCATCTTTCAAATTCTTTCCATATGGATTTTGTGATGATCGGTGAGATAGACCATGACAAAATAAAAACTAAAGTACTGATGAAGGATGGTGAGCCGCAGAAAAATATTGAGTTTAATATCAAGAACAGTCCTGCTGAACTGATTTTTGAAAAGGGCTCCAGCATCACTATTGATAATACAAGTCAAAAATTTACCTATAAGCAGTTCCCTGTTAAGCAAACCCTGGATGAATTTATGGGTGTGCCTTTGCTGGATTCTACAGGCAAAAAAATTGGAATTATTGGAGTAATGGGCAGAAAAAAATTTAACAACAAACCTGTGCTTGAAACGGTGTTGAATATTTTTTCTGTTAGAGCCGCGGTCGAGCTTGAACGTGATTATAATATCGCGGCTTTGAAACAGAGTGAGGAGAAATTCAGAAATCTTGCCCAGAACTCTCCTGACCTTATTTATATTATTGATCTTTATGATAAGCGGGTTGTTTATTTTAACCGGAAAACTATTCTTGGTTATAATACCAATGAATTAGAATTCTCTGATACATGGAACGCAATCGTTCATCCTGATGACAAAAAAAGAGTTCTGACGCATTGGGAGAAATTTCTTAAGAGCTCAGACCAGACGGAGGCGATGGAGTATAGATTGAAAACAAAAGCCGGAGAATATGAATGGGTAGTAAACCGGCATACTATAATCGAACGTAATGCGGCTGATAAGCCGAGCCAGGTACTTCTCAACCTCACCATCATTACCGAAAGAAAGAAAGCTGAAGTTGCCCTTAAAGACAGCGAAGCAAGGTTAACGACCCTTATTGAAAATACTTCAGATATTATTTGGTCTGTAGACCGGGATCTGAATCTGACCACTATGAACTCTTCGTTTAAAAAATTAGTGAGGGATTCAGAGAAAAAGAGTATTTCTATAGGAGATAATCTCAGGAATGTGCTGCCGGAAGATATCAGGGATGAATGGGTGAAACTGCATGCTAAGGCACTAAACGGAGAAACATTTTCAACGGAATTTATTGTTGCCGCGAAGAATAAAAATTTATCCTATGAGATTTCATATAACCCGATTTATTCGGAAGGCCGTGTAAGCGGAATAAGCGTTTTCGCCCGGGATATCACACAAAGAAAGATCACCGAAAATGATATCATACGTACAAATTTTGAACTGGACAGTTTCGTATACAGAGCATCTCATGATCTACGTGCGCCTTTGCGTTCTGTTTTGGGGCTCACCAACCTGGCAAAAATAGAAGAGGATTCTGAACAAAGGAGTATCTTCCTTAACCTGATTGATAAAAGCGTAAACAAGCTGGATACATTTATCGCTGACCTCACCAACTTTTCAAGGAATAGCAGGCTTGATATTACTGTACAGAAAATAGATTTCAAAAATATTATACAGGAGACTATTGATAATCTGAAGTACATGGACAATGCAGGTACCATTGATCTGAAGATTAAGATCAGAGAAAAATTTGAATTTTATTCCGATTCAACCCGCTTCTCAATTATTATTCAGAATATGATTTCCAATTGTATTAAATACCAGAACCCAAGGGCTGAAAAGTCATGGGCATTAATAGATATCCACACAGAAAAGGATAAAGTAGTTATTACGGTGAAAGACAATGGAAAAGGTATTAAAGACGAATACCTCCCCAAGATCTTTGATATGTTTTTCCGTGCTTCACAAGACTCTTATGGATCGGGTCTTGGGCTCTATATTACCAAGCAGGTCGTGGAAAAGCTTGCCGGTACAATTGAAGTCACATCAGAGTTAGGCCAGGGCACAGAATTCGCCATTACGCTTCCAAACTTGAAAAAATAGTTTAATAATCGTAAATTTTAGAAAATTAGTCCGTGGTTTTGGCGGCAGTTTTTACCAGATGCAGATTTCCGACCTTATACTTGCCCGTCAGGATAATGATGAAAACAAGAAGCAGATAAATGTATACAGAATAATTCTTCTTCTCTGTTCTACATTTACATTGCTCCTGAGGTATCTTTTTGTCAATGAATCATCCTTTGAGGTTTATGATCCTCTGATCATCAGAGTGGTATTCTCTGCGATGCTCCTGATTATTTTCATACTCACTTTTTTTGAAGAATTTGCTGACAGGATCATTTACATGAACTACATGGTCTTTACTTTTTACAGTTTCTACTGCCTGTACCTGATCCAGCAGAACCATTTCAATATAGAATATATACTGGAACTTATCATTCTCATCATTATTATTTGCCTTGCTTTCCGCAATAAAGTGCATATCAATATTTATATAGGTTTCGTATTTGTTTTCTATTCGCTTACCTGTATTATATTTCTCAGTTCTCCTGCGGATATATTCGTGCATATAAGCCTGCTGGGAATTTTTTGCGGTGCCATTCTGATTTTTTTCGATTCCAGGATTGAGATGGAACAGGAACTGAGGGTAAGGGAAGATCTGCTGCATACCATCTTCAATGAGTCACCCGATGCGCTTTTTCTTGCTGATCCTGAAACTTCTGTCATAAGTACCTGCAATGAAAGAGCTATGAGTATGTTCGGAATGAACAGGAACGATCATATTATAGGAAACAATCTTAATTATCTTTTGAAATACCCTCACTCAACTGGTTCCTGGAATAATTTTAAAAAGAAATTCAGCGAAAAGAAATTCATGGTGCAGGAATTAGAGTTCAAGACCTCAGGAAATAAATATTTCTGGGGCAGCCAGGCAATTACTGAGATAACCGTAGGAAACCATAACTATTGGCTGGTGCGGATTACCGATATAGCGGAAAGAGTTAAAGATAAAAAGACAATTGAGGAAAACAGAAAAATACTCAGGCAGGTAATAGACATGCTCCCTCATCAAATATTTCTGAAAGATAGCAGGGGTGGCTATATTCTGGTGAATAAAGCCCTGGCAGATCTTTATAATACTGGCATTGACCAGATCATTGGAAAGACCGACGCTGATTTTTTAGAAAAATCTCATGCCGACAGGATTTACACAGATGACCTGGAAGTCATAGAAAAAGGTATAGAGAAATATATTCCTGAAGAATACATCAAGGATAGCAATGAAAATGTCAGGATTTTACAGGTTACGAAAATTCCTTTTTTTCTGGAGGATGAGAAAAAACCAGGCCTGCTGGGAATAGGAATTGATATCACCGAAAGGGTTCATGATAAAAATATATTGGAAGACAACGAAAGAAAATTCAGGGCCTTGATAGAGAATTCTTCCGATGTGATTCTCATCCTTGGAGAAAATTTTAAGATTAATTACGTAAGCCCATCCTCACAACGAATATTAGGTTACCATCCTGAGAAACTTATAGGTAAACTTTTATTCGAGATTATTGATTCTCAGAATATAGATACGTTGAGCTGGTTTCTATCGGAGACAATATCCCAGAAAGGTATCAATCATGTCCTGGAATCCTTGCATATTACTAATGCTAATGGGGATTATATATATGGAGAGGTCGTGGCAGTAAACCTATTGGAAGATCCCGTCATTAGTGGAATAATAATAAACTTCCATGATGTCACAAAAAGAAAGATCACCGAGATGGAGTTGCTGAATGCAAATTTCGAGCTTGACAGCTTTGTATATAAAGCATCTCATGACCTTAAAGCTCCTCTAAGATCAGTGATGGGCCTGATCAAGCTTGCTAAGTTGGAGATGAAGGATAATACCCAGCAAATGTACCTGGATATGATGAACAAAAGCGTACATAGCCTTGACGCTTTTATTAAAGACCTGACTTTATTCTCCCGTAACAACCGGCTCGAGATTGAAACGAAGTTAATATCGTTTCCGGTTATCATAGACGAGGTTTTTAATAACCTGATGTTTCTTGAGAATGCTTATAAGGTCAAGATTAACAAGAACATTCGTGAGAGATCTGAGTTTTATTCCGATATTACACGGATCAGCACAATACTAAATAATTTAATTTCAAATGCATTTAAATACCATAGATTTGAAAATAATTCATATATTAACATTCTGATTGAGGCAGATGTAGATCAGGCAAGAATTGTGGTGGAGGACAATGGATCAGGAATTGACCCGCTCTATGTTGACAGAATATTTGATATGTTCTATCGGGCCTCTGAAAGTTCTTACGGGTCTGGTCTCGGTTTATATATTGTGAAAAACGCTGTGACTAAGCTTCATGGTACCATTGAGGTTGAGTCCGTCCTGAATCAGGGAACAAAGTTTGAAGTAGTAATACCTAATTTAAAAAACATTCAGAAGCAATGAGAGAAAATATTGATCTCGTGATGTTGGTTGATGATAACGACACCGATAATTTTATCCATAAAAGGGTCATTGAATTAACCGGCTTCTCAAAAAATATTATAGTGAAGAATTCAGGAAAGAGCGCTTTGGAATATATTGAAAGTCACAAATCAAATATCTCCCATCTTCCTGATGTTATTTTTCTTGATATCAATATGCCTATCGTGGATGGATTTGTTTTTTTATTTGAATATGAGAATTTTCCCGAGGATGTAAAACAGAAATGTAAGATCGCGATTCTTTCCAGTTCTGATAACAAAAGAGATATCGACCGGATAGTCGACAATGAGTACGTGATCAATTTTATCACTAAGCCACTCTCTGAAGAGGCACTCGCAGATCTAAAGAAAATATTATAACAGGATTATATTGAATTAAAAATCCCCCGCCCAGCGGGGGATTTTTTCTGCCGTCTCGCAATTATGACAATTTAGCCTTCAGATTATTATCAATCGCTGAAAGGAATTCCTCGGTATAAAGATAATGCTTTCCATGTTCCACTTTGTTTCCATGAACGCAAACAGCCAGGTCTTTGGTCATTTTGCCGCTTTCAACAGTTTCAACGCAAACTTTTTCTAAAGTCTGGCAGAAGTTGACCAGTTCTTTATTGCCGTCAAGCTTGCCACGGAATTCCAGGCCTCTGGTCCATGCAAAAATAGAAGCTATTGGATTAGTGGAAGTAGGCTTACCTGCCTGATGATCTCTGAAGTGACGGGTTACAGTACCATGGGCAGCTTCGGCCTCCATAGTCTTACCATCCGGAGTGACCAGTACAGAAGTCATCAAGCCAAGGGAACCAAAGCCTTGGGCTACGGAGTCTGATTGTACATCACCATCATAGTTTTTACAAGCCCAAACAAATTCTCCATGCCACTTCAATGCGGATGCAACCATGTCATCAATCAGCCTGTGTTCATAAACGATTTTTTTAGCTTCAAATTTTGCCTTATAATCTTTCTGATAAATTTCTTCAAAGATATCCTTAAAGCGGCCATCGTATTTTTTAAGGATTGTGTTCTTGGTTGAAAGATATAAAGGCCAGCCTTTATTCAATGCTGTATTAAAGCATGAATGCGCGAAGCCTTTAATTGATTCATCGGTATTGTACATAGCAAGTGCCACGCCGTCGCCTTTATAATTATATACTTCATGAACCTGCGGAGCACCTCCGCCTTCAGGAGTGAATGTCATGGTCAATTTCCCTTTTCCTTTGATGACGACATCAGTAGCCTTATACTGATCACCAAAAGCATGACGTCCGACAATGATAGGTGCAGTCCAGTTGCTTACCAGTCTTGGTACATTTTTGCAAACGATGGGCTCCCTGAAAACGGTTCCGTCAAGGATGTTACGGATCGTTCCGTTCGGGGACTTCCACATTTGTTTCAGTTTAAATTCAGTCATACGTGCCTCATCCGGAGTGATGGTAGCGCATTTAATCCCAACATTATATTTTTTAATCGCTTCCGCGGCATCAACAGTTACCTGATCGGCTGTGGCATCGCGATGCTCCATACCAAGATCGAAATACTTAATGTCTACATCCAGATAAGGAATGATAAGCTTATCTTTAATGAACTTCCAGATAATCCTGGTCATTTCATCTCCGTCTAGTTCCACGACAGGGTTGGCAACTTTGATTTTTTTCATTGTATAAAAATTTAAGGTTATTAAAAAAGATATTGTATTCTGTGTCAATATTAGCAATTAGCGGGATAATTTGAAAATCTGTTGTTGAATAGACGACAGTCGATAGACCACAGTCCACTGAACCCAATAAGTATCACCCCACTGTGGACTATAGACACTAAGAGAATACAATTACCTTTGAACAAACAATCGTCAACCAATAACTAATTTAGTATCCAAAAATCTCCTTCAACGTCAGCTGTTGAACCTTCCCATATTTTGACAAAGCGTTAAAATTAATTTTGTCTTTAGAGCCAACTACCAGCATGATCTTCTTTTGCCCTTTCAGGTATTTTTTCTGGAACGCTTCTATGTCGGCGAAGGTCATGGTTTTGATGTTTTTATAAATGTCTCTTCTAATATCATAATCCAGTCCAAGCTTCTTAGCTTTTTCGTATTCAAAAAGGATTTCCGACTTTGTGATGCGGTCGGTATTTAAAGTTTCGATTAATGAACTTTTCGAATTACCGAACAGCACATCCGACTTAGGCATGTCTTCGATCAGGCTTTGGAGTCCTTCGATGGCATCCTGGATCTTATCAGCCTGCGTGCCAATATAGGAGCTGATGTAATTAGGATCTTCTTTTCTTCCTGCTGTCACATATTTTGAGTTCACAGAATATGCCAGGGCCTTAGACTCGCGCATCTCCTGGAAAACCAGTGAGCCCATTCCCCCTCCGAAATATTCATTGAAAAGATAAGCAGCGGGGATAAGCTTTGGATCATACTGAATCGATTTTGTCAGGAACATGATTTCGGCCTGAACCATATTGTAGTCAACCCAGTAAACGATGTTTTCATTGATGTCTTTGAAAGGATATTTTTTAAGTATCGGCTCCTTATTTTTAAAAGTGGCTTTATGCGACTGATTGAGTAATACGTTAAGCTGGGTCATTTCTTCCGGCCCATAGTATAAAGCCCTGTGAGGATAAGTGTAAAGTTGCCTAAAAAGTGCGGTAAGATTTTCAGGTTTCAGCTTTTTAAGTTCTTCTTCCGGCACAATGTTGGTGAAAGGGTTCTTCGGCCCGTATTTAGCATAGCTTGCCATAGCGCTTCTCAGGATCACATCTTTGGAAAGTTTTGAATCGGCGCGCGATTTTAATATGCCGGCGATCATATCAGAAAGAGCCTGCTGGTCGGGCTTTGGATTTTGAATCAGTTCTTCAAAAAGTTTCAGCGCGGCCAGGAAATTTTCATGGAGGCCGGAAAGTGAAAAGTAAATCGCGTCGCTGCCTGCCGAAAAGCTATAGGAGCAACCGAGCTTGAAAAATTCTTTCTTCAACTCCTGCGCTGAATAGCTGACGGTACCCAGATAATCAAAATATGCTGTCGCTATCCCATAGGAAGGATTATTGTCTTTGCCAAAATCCCACACATAATATAAGTTGAACAAGCCGTTTTCTACGTTCTTCTTATAATGAACCGGTAATCTCCCGGCTTTAGATTTCTGAAGATCCTTGCCGAAATCAATAAAGACGGGTGCGAGTGAATCAGAGGGCTGTCCCATTACTTTTGTATAGAATTCTGATTGTCTTTCCCTGTTGAGATATACGGTTGAAATTTTTGGTTTAGGAACTTTCCTGATGGTGGTGTCTACGCCAACTCTTTTATAGATAACCAGATAATTACTTAAATTATTTTTTGCAAAATCCGTGACATCCTGTTTGGTAAAACTTTCAAGAATATCAATCTCTTTAATCTGTTCGGTCCATGGTCTTCTTGAAATAAAAGCCTCTACAAAAGCATCAGCTCTGGAACGGTTGCTTTCATATTCTTTCATTTTGCTGATCTTATAATCATTGATTATTGCTTTGATAAGCCATTCTCCGAATCTTCCCTGTTTAATTGAATCCAGTTGTGTTAGCAAAAGATCTTTTACTTCTTCCGGCTTCTGTCCTTC
>DATMOV010000462.1:0-3178 GCA_035568055.1 Cytophagaceae bacterium | reverse complement strand
CAATACCATTCAGGATGTGCTGGTAAGAAAGGCCCGGATGGAAGGCAAAGAAACCTGCTGGGTTCCGGGCACAGATCACGCCTCTATAGCTACCGAAGCAAAGGTTGTCGCTATGCTGAAAGAAAAAGGGATTAAAAAATCAGACCTCAGCCGCGAGGACTTTCTGAAATATGCCTGGGAGTGGAAAGAAAAATATGGAGGAATAATCCTCGAACAGCTTAAAAAGCTGGGTGCTTCCTGCGACTGGGACAGAACCCGCTTTACCATGGAGCCAGATCTTTCGGAGGCTGTTGTTGAAGTTTTTGTAAAACTATATGAAGATGGCCTCATCTATAAAGGCTTCCGTATGGTCAATTGGGATCCGCAGGGAAGAACTGCTTTGTCGGATGAAGAAGTAATTCACAAAGAAGTCAACTCGAAGCTTTACTATGTTAAATATTTAATAGCCGGATCTAAAGATTTTATCAGGATCGCGACTACCCGCCCGGAAACAATCCTTGGCGACACAGCAATCTGTATTAATCCCAACGACACGAGATACCAGCATCTGAAAAGTAAAAAAATCATTGTTCCTTTTGCTAACAGGGAAGTTCCTGTGATCTTTGATGAGTATGTTGATATGGAATTCGGAACGGGCTGTCTGAAAGTTACACCGGCGCATGATGTAAACGACTATAACCTGGGACAAAAATATAAGCTGGAGATCATTGATATCTTCACGGAAGAAGGAATCCTTAACGCGCATGGGCAGGCATATGCCGGTATGGACCGCTTTGCCGCAAGAAAAAAAATTGTAAAAGACCTTGAAGAAGCCGGCTTGCTGGAAAAAGTGGAAGAGATCAGAAACAATATTGGCTATTCGGAAAGAACAGATGCTGTGATCGAGCCTCGCTTATCTTCCCAGTGGTTTGTTGACATGAAGAAGTTCATGGAGAAAAATCCGCAGGTGCTGGATGCCATAATGAGCGATGAAATTGCCATATATCCCGCTAAATTCAAAAATACTTATAAGCACTGGATAGAAAACATCAGAGACTGGTGTATTTCCCGCCAGCTCTGGTGGGGACAAAGAATACCCGCATATTATCTTCCCGATGGAACATTTATAGTTGCAAAAACAGCTGAGGAAGCCTTGTCGAAAATCACAAATCACAAATCACAAATCACTATTGGAGATTTGCGTCAGGATGAAGATGTGCTCGACACCTGGTTCTCCTCCTGGCTATGGCCTATTTCGGTTTTCAACGGATTTAAAGATCCCAACAATAAAGACATCAAATATTATTATCCTACCGACGACCTGGTAACAGCTCCGGAAATACTTTTCTTCTGGGTAGCGAGAATGATCATGGCCGGGTATGAATTCAGAGGTGAGAAACCATTTAAAAATGTTTACCTCACAGGAATAGTAAGAGACAAGCAGGGAAGAAAAATGTCTAAGTCTCTGGGCAACTCTCCGGATCCACTTGACCTGATTGAAAAACACGGAGCCGATGGTGTGAGGGTTGGCATGCTGCTGAGTTCTCCGGCTGGTAATGATTTGCTATTCGATGAAAAGCTTTGCGAGCAGGGAAGAAATTTTAGCAACAAAATCTGGAATGCGTTCCGCCTGGTCAAAGGATGGAAGATTGATGAAAAGCTGGAGGGCAAAAACAATAAAACCGCCATCGCATGGTTCGATGCAAGGTTCAATGCCTCCCTTGCAGAAATTGAAGACCACTATAAGAAGTATCGTCTTTCCGATGCCCTCATGAGCGTGTACAAGCTCATCTGGGACGACTTCTGTTCATGGTACCTGGAGATGATCAAGCCCGGCTTCGAGCAGCCTATCGACAAGCAAACTTATGAAACCACCATCGACATCATTGAAAAATTAATGAAAGTGGTTCATCCTTTCATGCCTTTTATCACCGAAGAGATCTGGCACGAAATAAAAGAACGCAAAGAAAAAGAATGTATCATTGTCGAGCAATGGCCAGGTATAAAACCTGCGGATGAAAAAATAATTTCGGAAGGAGAAATTATTCTCGAAGTTATAACCAATATCCGAAACATCAGAAATGCCAAGCAGATTGTAAAGCATGTTCCACTTGACCTGATCATCAAGACTAAAAATAAAGACATCTACAACAAGTTTGAAAATATTATTAAAAAACTTGCTACAATTAATAATATTACTTTTAATACAACGGATATTGAAGGAGCTACAGGATTCATTGTCAAAGCCGATGAATTTTTTATTCCATTGAAAGGAGAAGTCGATCCGGCAAAGGAAAAAGAAAACATAAAAAAAGAGCTTGAGTATACCAAAGGATTTCTTTTCTCTGTTGAGAAGAAACTCAGCAATGAACGCTTTGTAAGCGGCGCTCCGGCCAATGTTCTGGAAACTGAAAGACAGAAAAAAGCAGATGCTGAAGCGAAGATCAAAGCGCTGGAGAAATCATTATCACAATTGAATTCTTAAATGAAGTAAATTTTTGAGTAACATATCATGTTAATCATTTTTATCCTGTAAATCAGGGTGCGTTTTTATCCAATAAATCGTGGTCAAAATCACATTAAATTATTTATATTAGCTTAACCTAACCTAAAAACTAACAACGTGAGATACATTATTATTTACGTGCTGACTTTCCTGACGCTTGCATTATTCAGTTCAACTGAGTCTTTCGCGCAAAATCCCAAACAATCGAAAAAGATTGCCAAGAAAGCAAAAAGCGGCAAAAAAAAGGGCGACCCATATACTATAAACTGGATTGACCGCGATGCTGACGGCGATGGAGTACCGGATGGCCGTGATAAATGTATTCACACGCCGAAAGGCGAACCCGTAACGCCGTTCGGTTGTCCTTATGACACTGACTTTGATGGCATCTACGACTATGAAGATTCATGCAAAAATGAAAAAGGTCCGAGGGAAAACCGCGGCTGCCCATGGGGCGATAAAGATAAGGATGGTATTATGGATAACGTAGATGCTTGCCCAAATACACCGGGAATAGAAGTATTTCACGGCTGTCCCGACACCGATGGCGATGGCATCAAAGACAGCGATGACAAGTGCCCTACTGTTAAGGGTACTCTAAAATACAAAGGTTGTCCTCCTCCTTTTATCGACACGGATGGAGATGGCATAGACGACTATACCGACCTTTGCCCGAAAACTCCAGGCCCAAAA
>DATMOV010000461.1:0-2408 GCA_035568055.1 Cytophagaceae bacterium | reverse complement strand
GTTCCTTATTGCGGGTTGCCTTATTAACCACAAAGTTGAAGAGCCATGGATACTTGATCAGGTATTGCATTTTAGTGCTGATATTAAGTTCCTTTCCAAGGCGGTGATACACTTTTTTGTCATACTCCGCTATAAAGGTAGTGTTGAATTTATTTTGTGCAAGACATGCTTCTGCCTGATCGGCCGCATACATGCCGCTGATCATCGCATGGCTGATTCCTTCGCCGGTAAAAGGATCTATGAGAGATGCCGCATCGCCCACCAGCATAAAATGATCCCCGCTGATAATTCTTTTTTTAGAACCCAATGGCAGACCAAAACCTTTGATATCTCCTATTAATTCAGCCTCCGAAAATCTTTCTTTCAATGCAGGATAGTCTGTAAGGATGCGTTTAAGCTCCTGCTTCAGATTTATCTTTTTTGCGCTGACTTTATCCGAGCGCATACCTACGCCTATATTGGCCATTCCATTAGGAAGAGGAAAAATCCAGAAGTAGCCCGGAAGAAAATCTTTAAGGAAATGCAATTCAATAAAATTATCTGCATCCATGCCTTTTACACCCTTATAGTATGCCCTGATACCGGCGCTGTAATGCTGATGTTCCACTTTTATATTTCCAAAAGTCCTGGCAAAAGACGATTGCGCCCCATCGGCAGAGATCAGGAGGCAGCAGTTCAGCTCTGATTGATCTTTAAAAAAGATTTTAAATCCCTGATCAGTACGTTCATATTTTTCGGCTTGCTTTTCTTGCAGCAGAGTGATGGAGCTATGTTTTTTTACCTGCTCAATCAGAAAATTATCAAAGTCGATTCTTTTGGAGATAAAGCCGGGAGGCTTGGAATTTTTATCGAAATTTTTTTTGAAGGGAACCCGCAGCTCTTTAAGATTTGGAGCTATAAACTTCACACCCCAGGAACCAAGCTGGGTTGGTTCAGCAGCAAGCTCTTCAACAATTGCCGGGTCCAATTTTTTTAAGGTGTTGATTACTTTACCGCTTAAAGCATCGCCACAGATCTTGTCGCGCGGAAATTTTTCTTTATCAGCAAGTGTACAGGAGATTCCCTTTTTGGCAAGAAACAACGCAGCTGCCGTACCGCCGGGGCCGGCACCTATAATACATACATCTGTCTGAAGGGTATTTTTCACAATGGTAAATTTCTTCAATATAAAAAAAATAAAGGAATGTGATTATGCGGAGAGGTCACGAAATAGGCAGATGCATTAATTTTCATGGTAAAAATGAACACAATCACGTCACCCGTTGGGGCATAGCCATCAACTTAAAGATTAAAACGTCATTGCGAGGTAAATGACTGCTAACCTAAAAAAAGAAAAAGATCCAGTTAAATATGGATGTATGTTGATGAAATGCCGAAGCAATCCAGTGGTTAAGTGCGTGGATCTATCGGATTGCTTTGGCATTTCATTTAGAGAAAGTGCAGCAAAATCTTAATACATTACTTTAAACTAACAGTCATTTGCCTCGCAATGACGCTTTATCCGGATATTCTTACTCTTAAGTTGACGACTATGCCCCGAAGGAGTGAAATATTGGTAAAAACTTGAATACGTTTGACTCGGATCAGGAAACTTTATGTTCAGTGTCGACGGTTTTGTCTTCCGGTGCTACCAACTTATGCTCTTTAAAATATTTTTTCTGCATAACCAGTATGATGGCTACGCCTATAAAGATTGAGGCATCGGCAATATTAAAGATTGGCCATAATGGATAATACTCATTGCCTGCAAAAGGAACCCAGGCAGGAATATGGCAATAGCAGATATCCAGATAAAACATATCGATTACCTGTCCATGAAACCAAGGAGTTGGTGAATCCGCGGGAGCATTTCCCAGAAATACTCCATAGAAAGTGCTGTCAACAACGTTGCCAATGGCTCCACCAAGGATCAGGGCTATGCACCATAATAAACCTTCCGCCACATTTTTTTTAGCCAGGTTATATAAATACCAGCCAATGCCTATCATCGCAAAGAGACGAAAGACACTTAATATAAGCTTGCCATAGTCGCCGGCAATCTCCATTCCGAAGGCCATGCCTGGGTTGGTGGTATAATGGAGCTTGAACCAGTCACCAAACACAGGAATTTCTGTTCCTACATGCTGCATGTGAGTATAGACCCAGAGCTTTACCAGCTGGTCGGTAAGTATGACTCCAAGGCTGAGAAGAAAATATTTGTAGTACTTCATTTTAATTTTAGTAGTGAGTCATGAGCAGTGAGTACTCACATCTCGAATTAATTAAACTTCGATTTTCATGATGAGCTTATGCTCATCCATTTCTATTTCCCTGCCATCCAATAATTTTTCTATTAACTCAAGTGACAGTGCCTGTGTTTCACTACAGATATATTCTTTATTGGCCATCAATGCGCCATCAATCAACTC
>DATMOV010000460.1:0-6894 GCA_035568055.1 Cytophagaceae bacterium | reverse complement strand
CGCTGAGCGCGGCTCTTTCATTATTCAACACTTCGAAATATGTGATCAGGCCTTTGCTGTATCTTTCCCTGGAAAGTTCGGCTGTTTCCGTAGCGATTTTTATAATGCTTTCCTGTAAAATTGCCTGTTCCTTTTTTTGAGTGAGATTCGACAATACATCTTCCACTTCCTGGAACGCGATAAGAATTTGTTTCTCATAAGTGGCGATAGCCTGTTCATACCTTGCCTTCGCAGCCTGGATATTGGCGGAGATACGTCTTCCCTGAAAAACAGGAATCGCGATACCCATTCCCAAAGTCCATGTCCGGCTTTGGTAATCCGGTAAAGTACTGAAACTTTTGCTTAATGTTCCTCCCGAACCTGTAAGAACCAGGGAAGGAAAACGAGAGGCGGCATATATTCCGATACTCGCATTGGTCGCTTCCATTACAAGCTCCTGTCTGAGTATATCTGGTCTTCTCTTTAGCAGATCTGAAGGCACCCCCGGAGGAATTTCAGGAAGAAGCAGCGAATAATTTTTTCCGGAAATAGAAAATCCAGAAGAAGACGCGCCACACAATACCGCCAAAGCATGTTCAACCCGTTGCCTGCTTATTCTCAAATCATAAAATTGTGATTGTAAAGTCTGAAGATCAGTTTCTGCCTGTGCTATATCCAATTGTGAAATGAGCCCTGCACGGAATCTTTCTTCGGTTAATTTTAAATTCTGCCGTCTTGTTTCCACTGCTTTTTCCAAAAGATCCATCTGAATATCCGCTATCCTGATAAGAAAATAATTACTGGCCACATCTCCCGAGACGGAGAGGCGAAGCGCTTTCATATCTTCTTCCGACGCCATGAAATTAGCCCTGGCGCTTTGTACGTTGCTTCTGTATTTCCCCCATAGATCAATTTCATAATTGAAATTCAACGGGATCTGAAATGTACTGATCGTCGTCCTTGGCAAGGTACCTGTACCGACAGCAAATGGATTCGGCCTGTTGCTTGATAGTTCCTGCTTTACAACACCTGGCTGTAGTATAATCGATGGGAAAAGATCGGCCATAGCAAGATGCACCATAGAACGTGTTTCATGTATACGGGCTATGGAAAATTGTATATCCAGGTTTTCCTGCAGAGCAAGACTTTCCAGTGAATCTAAAACAGGATCATTAAAAATACTCCACCATGCATCAGAGCCTTGTGAAGAAATGTTTATACTTGCTGTATTAAGATATGTATAAGTTTTTTTGTTTGATGTATCTGAAAATTTATCGGAAGTCCACTGGAAATTTTTATATTTTTCAACGACTTCTTTTTGTTTGTTTAGCTTTGGCCTGAATGAGCATGCCCATGCCGCGACGACTAAAAGTCCTGGTATAACAATAAAAATATTACGAGGGATTTTCATTTCGATGATCTGTTTTCTGAAACAATACCAGTTTGTTTTCTTGCCGATATCACATTTACTTTTAAACCATCGCGTAACTTATCAGTGGGGTTGGCCACAAGTCTTTCATTTCCATTCAGGCCTGAAATTACTTCCATATATTTTCCGTAATCCCGGCCTATTTTTATTTGCCGGATTGATATTATGCTGTCAGGGCCAACCACTGCAACCTGCGGGCCTTCTGTTCTAATGAGAAGTGTATTGGCCGGAATAAGTAATGTAAGTGAATTATTGAGAGGATCGAATTTTACCTGAACATACATGCCCGGCATTAACTTATGATCATAATTCTTTACTTGCACTTCAGTGAGTAAAGTCCTGGAAGCTGGATCCAGAGAATTGGCGGTTCTTACTACTTTTCCTTTTACAGAAGGCCCTGGAAATTTCTCAAAAAATACATTCGTCAGGAGGCCAGGGCTTATGGAAGTGACATAATTCTGAGGAACATTGATGAAGATCCTCAATACATCAATATACTGAAGCTGAAACATAGGTTGGGTACTGCCGGCGGATATAAGATTACCTATGTCGATATTCCGTGCAGTGATTATTCCGGCGAAAGGTGCTTTGATTTTTTTAAAAGATTCCTGCGCTTCGAACTGCCCTACAATAGCTTTGTTTGCTTCGTAGGCGGATTTATATTGATCTATTTCCTGTTTAGAAACAGCCCCTGGCAGGGTAACGTTTTCTATACGTTTATAATTTTGTCTGGCATACTCCAGGTTTGCTTTTGCCTGAACAAGGTTCTGATCCAGTTCCGGTGTTTCAATTTCAGCGAGAAGTTGTCCTTCATGCACAGGGCTTCCTATATCTGTGTACCATTTTTTTATATAACCATTTACCCTCGCGTATATAAAAGTTTCTTCGAAAGCTTTTACGCTTCCGGGCAATGCCACTCCGAATGTATCTTTGGAAAGCTGCAATTGTATTGCTTGTACGGGAATGAGGCTAGTCTTTCTGTTTTCTGATGCTTCTTCCAGTTTTTTGTTACGATTGAGTTTTGGAATAAGACCGATAAAAAACAAACCGGCAAGGACCAGAAGAACCAGCACTGATATAATTATATAATTTCGTTTTTTATTTTCCTTCATAAATTATTCATGCTTAATGGGCGCATCGGTTTTCTTTCTTAAAATACTATACATCACAGGGACAAAGAAGAGTGTTGATAAAGTCGCTACGATCAATCCTCCGATCACAGCGCGTCCCAATGGCGCATTTTGCTCACCGCCTTCCCCCAGTCCTAATGCCATCGGAAACATACCAATGATCATAGCAAGGGCGGTCATCACCACCGGCCTCAGCCTTGTATATCCAGCGGACAAAGCGGCTTCATAGGAATTATGTCCCGCTTCTTTTTCATCGTTGGCAAAAGTGACCAGCAGAATACTGTTGGAAGTGGCCACGCCTATGCACATGATAGCACCCATGAGAGAAGGCACATTGATGGTGGTCTGACTTATAAAAAGCATCCATGCAATTCCGGATATCGCGCCGGGCAAAGCCATAATTATGATCAGCGGATCAAGCCATGACTGAAAATTAATTACCATGAGCAGATATACCAGCATGATCGCGAATATCAACCCCCCGGCTAACCCCTTGAACGAGGCGTTCATACTTTCCACTTGCCCGCGTATGTCAATCGAGCTGCCTCTTGGCAATTTTGATTTATAGTCATCAACTATTTTATATATATTCTTTGATACACTTCCAAGATCGATATCTTCAACATTGGCAAATATATCTATGGTTGCCTGAACATTGTAATGTGAAACCAGTCCCATCGTATTCCCCCTGCTCACAGTTGAAATATTTGTTAAAAGCTGAGGTTGATTCAGTCCCGCAGCTGCTATCGAAGTTTTTCCTAAATCTTCCATGGTCGTAATTTTGTATTGAGGTGTCTGAACAGCTACAAAATAACTGACCCCATTTGCAGGGTTAAGCCAGAAGTTTGGAGAGGTTTGTCCGCTGGAAGTAAGGGAGGTTAACAAACTATTGGCTACATCTCTCTGTGTAAGTCCTATCTGCTCCGCTTTTGTTCTATCAACCTCTATCTGTATCTGCGGAATGTTAAATACTTGTGGAATATAGACATCTGTAGCGCCCGGTATTTCAGAAATTTTTGTTGCGATCTCTCTGGCTATTTTGTAATTAGTTTTCTGATCTCTTCCTACTACCTGAACATCAATAGGAGAGCTGATACCAAAGTTTAATATTTGTCCGACAATATCCGCAGGAGGGAAACTTACTTCTACATTTGAGTATTTCTTTTTTATCTCCGACCGTATTTTCTTTTCATATTCAGAAGTAGGAACGCTTGGGTTTTTCAGTGACACAAGAATTTCTCCTTCAAAGGAACCTATCGAAGAATAACCTCCGAAAGCGAGATTTATCCCACTGTTTGGAAGGCCCATGTTGTCCAGCATAACGTCAAGCTCTTCAGGAGGGATTACTTTTTTTATAATATCTTCTATCTGCCCGAATACGATTTCTGTTTGCTCAATTCTGGTTCCAGGCTGCACGCGCAGGTGCAGGCGAAATTGTCCCGCATCCACCTTTGGAAAAAAATCTTCCCCTACGAAAGGCAACAGACAACAGGAGAGAATACAGAAAATGCTGAATCCAATGATGACTATAGTTTTGTTGAGCAATGACCAATTAAGGATCTTCTTATATCTTTCTCTTAATCTTTCAAATCTTTTATTAAAACCTTCATGTATACGCCAGATCAAGTTTGGTTTTTTTTCAGGTTCATCTGTTTTGTCCCGAAGGGATGGACTATGAGGCTGGTATAGATACAGTTCTCTTTTTATTAAGTAGTTCATCATAACCGGCACCAGCGTTCTGGAAAGTAAATAAGAAGCCAGCATCGCGAAAATCACCGCTGCCGCTAAAGGAGAAAATAGTGAATGAGCTACACCTGCGAGAAAAAATATGGGAAGAAATACGATGCAGATAGAAAATGTGCTTACAAGAGCAGGCATAGCGATTTGTGAGGCTCCATCAAGAATAGCTTGTAGAAGTGGCTTCTCCATCATAAGATTTCTTGTCGTATTTTCTATCTCTACTGTAGCATCGTCAACCAATATTCCTACTGCCAACGCGAGTCCACCCAAAGTCATGATGTTCAGCGTAAGTCCGAGCGCATTCATAACTATGATAGAAGTTAAAATTGAAAGTGGGATAGAAGTTACGACCACCAGTGTGCTTCTCCAACTTCCAAGAAACATTAAAATCATCAGTCCGGTGAGTGCAGCGGCAATAATGGCTTCTCTCACCACACCATTGACAGATGCCCTTACAAATAAAGACTGGTCGAAAAGAAGATTCATTTTCAGTTCAGGCGGAACGGTAGCCATTACTTTAGGTAAAACTTTTTTGATACGGTCAACAATATCAAGAGTAGAAGCTGAGCCTGCTTTCAGAATAGAAAGGAAACTGCTTCTTTTTCCATTTAGCCTTACCACATTGGTCTGTATAGAAAATCCTTCATGCACGTGTGCTACATCCCTTACATAAATGATCGCATTATTTGCTTGTTTAACAGGAATGTTATTAAAGAGATCCACGGTTTCAAAACTATTGTTCAGCCTTACATCGTATTCTTTTTCGCCCATCTTTACCGTGCCTGCAGGTAGTATAAGATTCTGCGAGGTGATGGCATTTGTAATATCATTGGGAGAAAGATTATTGGAATTGAGCGCATCCATATTTAAGTCAACAGTTATCTGACGGTTTTTTCCTCCATAAGGAAGAGGAATTGAAGCTCCTTGCACAGTAGCGAGCCCTGTACGAATAAAGTTAGTAGCATAATCATTGATCGCCTGCTCTGAGAGCGTTTCGCTGCTTAATGCGCTTTGCAGAATAGGAACATTGGAAGCGCTGTATTGTAAGATAAGAGGCGAAGTAATTCCGGGAGGCATAATCCGTAACAAGCCTTGACAAATCGCGGTAAGCTGAGCCACCGCCGCTTCTACCGGCGCACCCGGATGAAAAAAAACTTTAATAACGCTTATTCCCCTATATGATTGTGATTCTATATGTTCTATGTCATTTACTGTAGTTGTAAAAGCCCTTTCAGAAACTGTCACAATTCTCTTTTCCATTTCTTCAGGCGAGATACCATTGAAGCTCCAGATGACGCTTACCACGGGTATGTTAATAGGAGGAAATATATCTACAGCCATTCTCGCAATGGAAACTCCACCGAGGATGATGATCATCAGTGCCATTACCACAAAAGTATAAGGCCTGTTTAGGGCCAAACGCACTATCCACATATCGTCGTCTGATTACATACAATCAAGCAAATAGAACCAACTTGTTAAATAAAAGTTTGAACATTCATGAAGCAATGCGGAATTCAAATCAGGTTTTGAAATTGAGAACAAACAATAATTAGCCTATGAAGTTATTAATGCCTTTTGATTCTTTTATAAGAAACACCTCTCGTGGATAAGCAAGCACTAAAAAGCAGATAGTATTGTTTTTAAGGAAGTGTAAGAGGAGATGAGATAATTAATAAATAGAAGAATAAAAGAATAAATATGAAAAAGATAATGGCAATACTTGGTTTGGCAGCTATTATGAGCGCAGCAAGTGTAGGTTCGATCAATGCCGCAAATAATAATGCGGCAAAGAAATGCAGAATAAAGAAGACTGGCGATAATAAATGGAAGTTTAAAGGAAAAAGATGTGACCGTGTAGTAAACGGAAAACTTTATAATGATTCCTATTATTATTCTTATTAATGATCACAATATAGATTAATAAACTATTAAGAGGCTTTTAATAGCCTCCTTTTTTACTACTGAATAAAGAAGAGAGCTTTATGGAATGCTTCCTAGCAGATATATATAGTGTATCATTTATTATGAAAGCGACTGTTAGTCTTTAGCATTTTTTTGAAATTTGCTTCTCGTTCAGGAATTAACTATCATAGATTAAGTTTTTTTGGTTTCATAAAATTTTTTCTTTAATCATTTCTACTAAATGCCGCATACACATCATCATCACGAACATGAGCATGGCCATTCTCAGGCGACAGGAAATTTCGGTTTGGTGTTTATAACAGGCATCGCATTAAATATAGCTTTCGTTATTATTGAGGTGATTTACGGCATCTCGGCAAACTCCATGGCTTTGGTGGCTGATGCCGGCCATAATTTCGGTGATGTGCTCAGTCTGGTCTTCGCATGGATCGCTTTTGTCCTTGCTAAGCGTAAACCAACTTCTACCCATACTTACGGACTAAGAAGAACAACAATCCTGGCTGCTTTGCTCAATTCATTCATACTGCTCATGAGTTTGGGTGTTATAGGCTGGGAGGCTGTGCTGCATTTGCAGCATCCGGTTCCGGTAGCAAGCAATATTATTATCATCATAGCCTTGATAGGAATTCTGATTAATGGAGTTGTGGCTTTGATGTTTTTTAAGGACAGAAAAAATGATATTAATATACG
>DATMOV010000459.1:0-2711 GCA_035568055.1 Cytophagaceae bacterium | reverse complement strand
CTTTGGGCTTATGATTTGTTTTCTCAATCGCCATTTTAACTCCGGGACGAGCAGCTCCGGCGGCGCAACCACAAACCGAGTTAACCACTAAGAGCACTGTATCTTTATTGTCTTTTAGAAGTTTATCAACTGCTTCTGATGTTTTAAGCTCTGTAAATCCTGCCGAGGTAAGATCCTGGCGCATGGGAGCAACAAGTGTTTCTGGATACATAATCTATAAGTTTTAAGTTTTACGTTATACGTTTTAAGTTATAAAAAGCCTAGTTCAAGTTTAGCAGCATCTGACATCATATCCTGCGTATATGGCGGATCAAAAGTGAGCTCTACATGGACATCGCTTATACCTTCTATCTCTCTGATTTTTGCTTCCACATTTCCTGGTATCTCACCAGCTGATGGGCAGGAGGGAGAGGTCAGGGTCATAAGTACATGAATATTTTTGACTGGGTAGATCTGTATATCATAGATCAGTCCAAGGTCAAAAACATTCACAGGTATTTCAGGGTCATAGACTAACTTAATAGCCTCGATGACCTTATCTTTTAGTTCCTGATCGTTACTTGTGACTTCCTCGCTCATTTTGGTGTTAGTTATCTTAAGGTCGATGGTCCACAGTCCACGGCAAAAGTCATTAATAACTTGCTCTTGTGGACTATCGACTATGGTCTTTCTTCTTTCTCTAATTTACTCTTATATGCCAGTGCATGAAGTTTCATTTGCTTTACCATGGATGCCAGACCATTTGAACGAGTAGGTGACAAATGCTGTGTCATACCAATCCTTTCTATAAAACCCAACTCTGTATTCAGGATCTCTTCCGGCGTATGTCCGGATAATACCCTCACCATCAAACTTGTCAGGCCTTTTACAATGGTGGCATCACTATCCGCTTCAAATATAACCTGGCTGCCATCAAGGTATGAGTTTAACCATACCTGCGACTGGCAGCCTTTTATTTTATTGGCTTCCGTCCTGTATTTTTCATCAAGTGGTGCCAGCATTTTCCCCAGATCAATAATGTAGGAGTATTTTTCATCCCACTCATCGAAGAAGGAAAATTCCTCTACGATCATATCTTCTGTATCCTTTATAGATTTTGTTTCCATGGATGGATTTTCTCCGATCATTTAAACATCTTAATTACTTTTTTAATTCCGGCTTCCAGTTTGTCAACTTCTTCCAGTGTATTATATAATGCAAATGAAGCTCTTGAAGTGCCACTGATTTTAAAAGCACCCATTAAAGGCTGGGTGCAATGATGGCCTGTGCGTATAGCAATCCCTTCCTGGTCGAGAATTATTCCGGTATCCTGGTGATGTATTCCTTCGATCACAAAAGATACAATGCTTAATTTTTCTTTGGCTGTTCCAATTATTTTTAGCCTGTCAATGGCTAAAAGTTTTTCAGTGGCATAAGTCAGCAAGTTATTTTCATGTGCCCTGATATTTACTTTGCCAAGCGCATTAATATATTCGAAGGCTGTTCTTAAAGCAATAGTATCTGCAATATTGGGTGTGCCCGCTTCGAATTTATAAGGAAGATCATTGTAACTGCATTTCTCGTAACTAACATCTTTGATCATTTCCCCGCCTCCCTGATAGGGTGACATAGCCTCCAGGAGTGCTCTCTTTCCATACAGTACTCCTGTGCCTGTAGGCCCGTAAAGTTTATGGGAAGAGAAGGCATAAAAATCAGCATCTAGGTCTTGTACATTGATATCCAAATGTGCCACGGATTGTGCACCATCAATAAGAATCACTGCTCCCGCTTTGTGGGCAAGCTCAATTATTTTTTTTACCGGATTAATGGTGCCAAGTGTATTTGAAGCATGGTTAATTGCCACGATCTTCACACCACCTTTTAAAAGCTTTTCATATTCTTCAAGAATAATATCACCGTTGGCATCTAATGGAATGATCTTAATGACAGCTCCTTTTTCTTCCGCAAGCATTTGCCATGGAACCATGTTAGAATGGTGTTCCATTCCGGAGATAATAATTACATCGCCCTTTCCAATATTTTTTCTGCCATAAGATGAAGCAACCAGATTAATACCTTCTGTAGTTCCTTTGGTAAAAATAATTTCATCGGTGGATGAAGCATTGATAAAAGCTCTTACACTTTCACGGGTAAGTTCATATTCAGCGGTAGCTTTTTCTGAAAGGGTATGGATTCCGCGATGGATATTGGCATTGATAGTTGAATAATAAGCAGTCAATGCATTAATGACTGACAAAGGTTTTTGTGTGGAAGCTGCATTGTCGAGGTATACCAGTGATTTTCCGTGGATATTCTGATGTAGAATAGGAAAATCATGTCTGATTTTTTCTACATCATAACCCTGTGCGGTTGCAGATTTTTCTGATTCAAGAATATTTTTTTTTGAATTCATATTATACCGGCAAAAGTTTGTTGGAAATAATTTCCTTCAGATGCTCTTTTAAAGATTCGATTTTAATATGTTCTAAAACATCGCTTGCAAAAGCATTCACGAGTAAGGCTTTTGCACTCTTTTCAGGAATGCCTCTGGAACGCAAGTAAAATAATGGTTCCTCATCCATTTGTCCGACGGTAGCACCATGCGAACATTTTACATCGTCAGCATATATTTCAAGTTGAGGCTTGGTGTTCATGGTAGCATCCTCTGATAAAAGTATATTTTTGTTTGACTGAAACGCGTTGGTTTTTTGTGCGTCAGGCTTCACATATAT
>DATMOV010000458.1:0-3080 GCA_035568055.1 Cytophagaceae bacterium | reverse complement strand
TTATCTGCTGGCTATGCTGGGCTCAGATTTTTCCTGCCTGTATCTGCCAAAGGATTTCCATAAAGCAAGAAATAATGCTATTCCATATTTCCAGGAGGTCAAAGGCGCTAAAGTAACTGATTTGGTGCAGGCAAAACATGAACGGGCTTTCTATCTGGTTTTTGATAATGGATTTAAATTGCTTTTCAAACTATTTGGCAACAGAGCTAATCTTATCCTTTTTGACATTAATGATCAGATACGGTCTTTATTTAAAAGAAGTCTGGCTCAGGACAAACAGATATCTTTGCAAAGTATTGATAGAGGCGCAAGCCATTCATTGGAAGATTTCATCAGCGCGGGAATGGATCTTCACAAGACTTTCTTTACACTTGGAAAAATAGCTAGTAAATACCTGCGAGGACAAAATTATGAAAATTCAGACCCCAAAGAAAAATATAAACTTCTTCAAAACACGCTCTCTTACCTGGCAAAACCAGAGTATTTTATTACCAGAGTTGAGGACAAAGTAATTCTCTCCTTGTTCAATATAGGAGAGATTATTTCTATTCACCAATCAGCTGCTGAAGCGCTGAATCATTTTTATCAGGCGCATTACAGGTTCAATCACCTGGAAAAACTAAAGCAGGAAGTATTATTGAAGATCAATAACAGGATCAGAAGTTCGCGAATATTTATTTTAAAATCTTCAGAAAGAATTAAAGAGCTGGAGGCCGGCATTCCTGTAGAGGAGATCGCGAATATTATTATGGCCAACCTGCATGCCATTCCTGCCGGTTCTGAAAAGGTGACCTTATTCGATTTTTATCGTAGTCAGGATATAGACATCCCACTGAAGAAAGATCTTTCGCCACAGAAAAATGCCGGGATTCTTTACCGTAAATCCAAGAACAGGCCACTGGAAATTACCAGGCTAAAGAAAAATCTTGCCGATATTGAAAGCAGAATTAAAACATTAATGAATGATCTGTCTGCGGTCGAAAAACTGGATCATTATAAAGAGCTGGATTTATATTTTGACAAATATATCCGCAAACCTGAGACGGCAATAGCGGAGGCCGAAGATTTATTTAAAACGTATGATTACCAAGGATACAAAATATTTGTCGGGAAAAATGCCGGAAACAATGATGAGCTTACCCAAAAGTTCGCCCACAAAGAAGACCTCTGGTTGCACGCCAAAGATGTTTCAGGCTCTCATGTTGTGATCAGGCATCAGGCGGGAAAAAAAATTCCTGGAAATGTAATAGAGAAAGCCGCGCAGCTCGCCGCGTGGTATTCAAAAAGAAAGAATGACAGTCTGTGCCCTGTTATATATACTTTGAAAAAGTACGTTCGAAAACAAAAAGGCGCGGCTAAAGGCGCTGTGAAGGTGGATAGGGAAAATGTATTGATGGTAGTTCCTGCGGACTTCTAAGAGAACCCTGATAATGCGCTAACGCAACAGCGGTTTAATTTAAAGTTCTACATTTGAAATTACTTTCATCAGTCGTGGTGGTATTTCTCTCCTTTCAATATGGTGAAGGCACGATAAAGCTGTTCATTAAAAAATAGCCTGATCATCTGGTGTGAAAAAGTCATCGCTGAAAGAGAAATTTTTTCATTGGCTCTTTCATAAATTTCTTTAGAAAATCCGAATGGCCCTCCTACTACGAAAATCAGATTAGCACCGCCATTGATTTTTTTCTGAAGAAACCCCGAAAATTGTGTGGAAGTAAATATAAGTCCTTTCTCATCCAGCAATATTACCTGATCGTTAAGATTGATCCTTTTTAGAATAAGCTTACCTTCCTCCTCTTTAATTTTTCCTGTATTTAATTTGCTTCCCTGCTTTACATCGGCAATTACTTCAATTTCATATTTTATATAGTGATTTATCCTTTTGAAGAATTTATCTATGCCTTCACAAAGATATTTTTCATCTGTTTTGCCAACTACAAGAAGCTTGATTTTCATAATTGCATAAAATTTAAATCAAGGATATAAAGTGAAAATATAATGCTATAAAAACAAAATACCCCTCCTCGTCTGTATATCCCCACAATGTGTGAAGATACAAAAGTGACCGCTGAAGTTTAAGATACAAACAATTATACATTTTAACATTTCGATTACTATAGAGGTTATAAATATTGTCATTGCCCTAATTATGAAGAGAAGCCTTGTAAACCTTGATAACCTGCAAAAATATGCATCATATCTGTATGAAAATCATCTGAATGATCTCGTAAAAGTGGATATGCAGAGAAACAAGGAAGTAGATGTCCCTTTGTTAAGAGCCTTTACCCATTTGTCAGAAAAAGATTTCATGACTCTTTCCTTTAAGAGTATGAAAGATTACCTGCTTACGCTCATCGAAGGCCGGGCTCTTGATGCCATCATTCAATCTATGGAAGACTGGAAAGCCGATAAACTTCCGATAGCACGAGGGAAAATTGCATCCTCAGACATTGCGCTTATGTATAATGTCAGAAAACATAGCTTATTAAAATTTTTGCCTTTCTATACCAAAGATCTTTCTGAAGTTTTACAAATCATCAAGGAAATTGAAGATTTTTATACATTTCAAGAAAGTCTGGCAATAAAAACTTATACTGAAATACAACAGGACGAACTCAGGCAAAGCGAATCACGCCTGAAAAATGCTCAAACCCTTGCCAACATGGGAAACTGGGAATATGAACCTGAGCAGCAAACTATTATCTGGTCGGATCAACTTTATAAAATATATGGGCTCAGGATTGGCATTCCAATTAATACAGACCTTGTCCAGAAAGCTATTGTACCGGAAGATCTTGATATGGTCAGCAACATTATATTTGAAGCTATCCGGCAGCAGGGTTCATTCAGGATCGAATATAGAATCAAACGCACAGATGGGGCGATCAGGGTTATACAGGAGCAAGGCAATACAATAATAGATTCGGATGGGAGAGTTATTGTGAAAGGTATTTCACAGGACATTACTGAAAGGAAAGAAGCAGAAACTAAACTTCGGGAAAGCCAGCATCTCATTGAGAAAATAACTTCCTCCACTCCTCAGATCATCTATGTTCGTGACCTTAAAACACGTAAGCTTA
>DATMOV010000457.1:0-3092 GCA_035568055.1 Cytophagaceae bacterium | reverse complement strand
GCTGAAACCGGCGAGCACACCAGACTTTACAGGAATCCTCTTAACAGCATCCATCTTTCAGTCCCGGAAAAAGAATCCACGCCTCTCAGTGAACTGATCTCTGCATGGAAATTAAAAAAAATTATCGAACAGGATTATCTGCCCGGTATTTATGTTTATTATCAATATTTCACATTGCCGGCGTCAGAAAAAATTCATTGCCAGAAAGGCTTTATATGTAATATTCGCCTTCATGAGTGGGAGGAAAACCAAATCCTGAAACATGAAGCGGTTATTCCCTCTTCTGTCAATAACAGGATCGAAATCCTTGAAAATTCAGAAATGAATATATCCCCTACTCATGGCTTATACTCCGATCCTGAACATTCGCTGGAAAAATATATGGATGAAAGCATGATAATGCCCCAATATGAGCTTAAAGACACCAATGGCGTTATCAATAAACTTGCGATCATCCATGATAAAAAGGTAATAGAAAAGTTTATCGCAGTATTAAAGAACAAACCTGTGATACTAGCCGATGGCCATCACAGGTTTAATGCTTCGATGATTTACAAAAAACAAAAAACCAAAGAACGAGGTTCTACTGGTACAGAAGCATGGAACTTTCATTGTATGTACCTAAGCAACACAGAAGCGAATGAAGTTAAAATTCTAGCCACACATAGGATCATCGGACCCATTGAAAATTTTGATCAAAAAAGCTTTTTAAAAAAGCTTTCTGAATATTTTGAGGTAAAAAAGATCAACGATATAAACCTTATAAATGATGAAATTTCCGGCCGCCAATGGACTTATGGGCTAATTTTAAAAAATGAACAATATATTTTAAAACTAAAAACAGGGCTGGCTTCTACAATTCATTGGAACTTTCCTAAAGAGATTAAAGAGCTTGATCTTACGGTTCTGCACTATTTTATTGTTGGGAAAGGATTAAATATTAAAGAAAAAGATCAAAAAAATTCAAAAAATATCAATTTTTCTCATAATTTCACTAAATGTATTGATGCTGTAAAAGAAGGTAAAGCTCAAATAGCATTAATAACGAGAGAAATTTCAATTGAAGAAGTAAAAAAGGTGTGTTACAGCGGAAAAACTTTTCCGCAAAAATCTACGTATTTTTATCCAAAAGTAATTTGTGGATTGGTATTCAGTTCAGTGAAAAATGAAGATTTTATTACAGAAATTGATTCATGTATAAAATTAAAACAGGTATGAAAACTATTCTTTTATCAACTATCCTTGTTATGCTCGTCATCGGGATAACAAATGGAACAAGTATTTCCGGCGATTCTTCAGTATTAGACAAAGGAGTAAATAAATATAACCACGGAAATTTTCTTGGTGCTATTATTGATTTTGATGAGGCTGTGCAAAAAGACCCGAAAAATCCTAAAACCTGGTTCAATCGCGGATTGGCAAAAAGTGCCCTTGGTGATAATGAAGGAGCGATAGAAGACTTTAATGAAACATTAAACTTAGATCATAACTTTTACGAGGCATACGTTAAACGAGGCAATACCAAGCTTACCCTGAATGATTATCAAGGTGCCAAGGAGGACTATTCTAAAGCTCTTATTATTAATGGGAAAGACGCTGAAGCATTATTGCATCGCGCGGATGCTAAATTCAAAACAAGTGATTACGATGGGGCTATTAAAGATTATTCCTACCTCATCGATCATCAGATACAGAATAATTTTGAGGTTTTCTACAAACGCGGTTTAGCACGAAACGAATATGGCCATTTCAGAGAAGCGATGGCCGACTTTTCGAAAGCCATAGAGTTATATCCTAAAAACTCATACGCTTATTTTTACAGAGCTTTTTCCAGAAGCCATTCGAATGATTACAAAGGGGCGATAGAAGATTATACAAAAGTCATTGCGCTGGATCCTAAAGATAAAATATCTCATTATAACCGTGCTTATTCCAAGAGAAAGTTGAAAGACTTCAATGGTTCAATTGCCGATTATACTAAAGCGATTGAGCTTGATCCTAAATTTGAAGAAGCATACTACCACAGAGCAGAAGTTCGCGGGCTGATCGGAGATCTTGAAGGCGGAATCAAAGATTTCAATGAAGTTCTTACACATTTCCCTAACTCAAAAGAGGCACATTTCAATAGAGCTAATTTTTGCATGGAACTTGAGAGATATAAAGCCGCTATCGATGACTTTACCAAAGTAATTGAAATCGACCCTCTTGACAAGGAAGCTTATTATTTCAGAGGTGTGGCAAGATACGACATAAAGGACATGGAAGGTGCCTGCCTTGATTTGAAAAAAGCGCAAGAGCTTGGAGAACCTAAAGCAGCTGAAATGATCAAAAGGACATGTAAAAAAGATGTACATCAGCTTATTGTCAAATAATTTATTGAACATTGAATTCAAAACTGGTTCTTGCTTCTAATTCACCCAGAAGAAAACAAATACTAGAGGAAGCTGGAATCAGTTTTACGGTCAGGATAAAAGATACCCCTGAAAATTATCCGGCTGACCTGGATACCAGTCAAGTTCCCTCTTACCTGGCCCGTCTTAAAGCAAAAGCATTTTCTGAAATCAGGGATGAGACTTTTATAACCGCTGATACAATAGTATTACTTGACGGAATGATCCTTGGAAAACCTTCAACCTTTGATGAAGCTTTCTCAATGCTAAAATCCCTTTCCGGCAAGAAACACCAGGTCATTACCGGGGTTTGCCTCCTGAATAAAAATACCGAAACAATCTTTTCAGATACCACAGATGTTTATTTCCGGAATCTTTCCGATGCCGAAATAAACTTTTACCTGGAGCATTATAAACCTTATGATAAGGCTGGTGCTTATGGGATTCAGGAATGGTTGGGAATGGTTGGAATAGAAAAAATTTCAGGTTCCTATTATAATGTGATGGGATTACCCATACACAAACTACATGCTGAACTAAAGAAACTTTCACTGATCTGAATTAAAAAATCAGCTCTAGCTCATAGAATTTTCCAATATTCTCATTTCCACCGCAGGAGAAATTCTCTCATATAAAATATTATATACCGCCCTGCTAATTGGCATATCAATATTCCTGGTTTTATTGATCTCATGAATACAT
>DATMOV010000456.1:0-4448 GCA_035568055.1 Cytophagaceae bacterium | reverse complement strand
ATGAAGTAATAATGAAATATATAAAGAATCAGGACAGGGATAATAAAGATGAGAATTTTACAGTGAATGAATCATGGTCAATTCTTCAGTTAGCTTCAGCTGAAAATAAACCCTTCGGCTTTAGCCGAAGATAGCTCAATTTCCATCCGCCCCTTTTAAATTCTAAGCACTGAGCGTACTGCACTAATTACTAAATTACTTAATTATCGTTTATTTCCTCAGCACCCAGCATTATCACAACAGTTCCACCGTCGGATCCCAAAACACTTTCTCAAAATCCACCACCTGATCTTTTTTTACTTTAATCCCTTCCTTCTCCAGCAGCTTTTGCATGGTCTTTGGTGTTCCGAAATGATGCCTGCCGGTAAGCAGGCCATTTCGGTTAAGTACTCGATGAGCGGGAACATTTTTAATAGAATGTGCAGCATTCATTGCCCATCCTACCATACGGGCGCTGCTTTTTATCCCAAGGTATTTCGCAATTGCTCCATAAGAAGTCACCCGGCCTTTGGGAATGAGTTTTACAACTTCATATACCTGCCCGAAAAAATTTTCATGCCCTTTCATAATTGATTCCGATTCGATATGAATATTTTGTAATTTCTTAAAAATATTGAAATTAAAGTCATTTACTATTTGTTTTTCTTTTAAAGGTAAAGTGAGTAATAAATATAATTATGTTTGGACGAAACGTATGCGGAAGAGAGAGAAGCAATAGATTTCTTATAGGAATCTTAGTGGTGGCCATCGGTATTTTTTATACGAGTTGGCTCACCGGTATCGTAGGTATAATGGTATTATCAACAGCTATATTTTCATACTGTCCTATTAACAAAGCCTTAGGCAGGGATTCCTGCTCATTGTTAGATAGAATGCCTTTAGTATAGTTGTATTAAATCTTAAGGATTAAAATTTTTGCCTCCTTCGGGAGGCTTTTTTGTGATTAATAAAAGTTTTTATAATCTTATATACATGAAAAAAGAAGATAAAAGGGATCAATACGATTTAAAATGGCTGGAGAGAATCTCCACATTACTTGATTCGCAGTTCAAGATTCCAGGAACAAATTTCAAATTTGGACTTGACCCATTGCTTGGGCTAATTCCTTTTGTTGGCGATGCTTCTACATTTATGGTTTCAGGGATTCTTGTCATTTATATGGCAAAGTATGGGGTGAGCACCAAAGTTCTTATCCTGATGATGCTGAATATTATTCTTGACGCTGTAATTGGAGGGATCCCCATTGTCGGAAGCATTTTTGATTTTGCCTATAAGGCAAATGATAAAAACATAAGACTCCTGAAACAGCATTACCATGAAGGGAAGCACCAGGGAAGCGGCATCGGTATCCTGTTCACTATTGCTGTAGTAATGCTGGTGCTGCTGATTTTAATTGCTTATGGCTTTTGGAAGTTGTTCTCATATCTGTTTAGCCTTTGGTAATGCAGCCAGAAATCAAAAAAATTAATCCTTAGAAATTTTAAAAACCTTCCAGGGATTAACTTTTTTTGTTTATAGTGTTTTTATTCAGCTTAGTCAGTGATGCTGCAGGTATTCACGCCCATAAGAATCGCGGCTACAACCTTCCTGTCGATTTCTTCAGGATCCAGACTTGATTTATGATTGGTTGTAGTAATGCCCTTTTTATTTTTTCTGACAAGGATTTTTCTGCAATCATCATAGTAAGTGTATTTGTAATGAATTCTTCCTTTTGGGTCTTTATGGTATTTTACTGTTTCTGTTTCTCCGTAATATTTGATCCTTCTTGCACCGTTTTTCCCTTTTGTCACATTGATTTTCTCAGCTTTATTGTTCGTCACAATTTTATAGCCATTCTTTTTATTGGTCATTTTGCGATCCAGCCCTATGTTCTGTACCAATGTGCAGGTACCTGAGTTTTTGGTGTATTCAGCTGAGTTCACAATGGATGTTTTTCCCATTCCTGGCAAAGTATCCGCTTTACTGTTGTTATTTTGAGCACTGCTTGTGGTAACTGTATTGTCGGTCAGTTCCTGTGCCATAATGGATGCATATGCCCCCAGGGAGAGTATACATGCCAGCGTAAATATATATTTCATAATATGTTCCATTTTATCCCTCTTCATTGTCCTTTCTATTTAAAGAACTGTCGGAAAGTTTAAAAAGTTATGAATATCTCAATATTTATCTTGAATCATGTAGCTCCGGATTATATTCGAATTTTGTATCTCAGTGGAAAATATTTTACTTGGTTTTTTTCTCCGGATCAAATCCAGAGTTACAGTGTTTTTTCACAGATGCTGGTTGAAAATTATTTTGCCGGAAGCATGAACTCACCATCTTGCGGTAAGTAAGACTATAAGGATACCAGAGAATATCTTTAGATACAATAGAGTAAAAATAAGTAAAAAATGATAATTTTTTACTTATTGAAAAAATGAATAAAGTGCCTAAACGTACGATTAAGCGATTGTATCTATTAAACTATATGGATTGACTAATATTCTGTTTGATTTTATCATTGCTATCCATTTGCGAATAAGACTTTTTAACAGCCTTAAGATTTTCCAGAATAGCAATTTCATCGGGTGAAGTAGGTTTGTTTTTGCTGGTAGCTTCCTTTAAGAATTCACGGAGGGCATTTTGTTTTTGTTTACGGGAAATGGTTTGATTATTTACCACCTTCTCCATAATATTTTCATACGTTATTTTCATAAGGTTCTTTTAAGGGTTTCAATAAAGAGGTACAAATATATATAATTCTAACAGCAATCGTGCAGATAAGTTCATTCTGTTTTAGTTAGTCCTCGATCCGGCCCTATTTTTTCATTTAAAAGGACTATTCTGATCAAGTTTTGATAAGCTGAAGATTCTGCCATTTTGATTGCATTATAATATTATAATTAAGAAGCTTGTCTATTTGATCTTTTGCTGTCTTTTGTTTAGAATTGGGTGATGCGAACGATATCTTTAAATAGATGTTATCGAATTTTAATCACTATAAACTGTTAAGCCATGAAAATTAAAACCCTTTTTGCTAAGCTGTTATTTGTTTTTGCCATGCTTTTATCTGCCCAGGCTATCCAAGCCCAGTCTAATAAGCAGGAAGAAAGAAATGACAGAAATGATAAAGAGCAATTGCTTAAAGATAAGAGAACAAAGAGACAGGATCAGAGAACGCTTCGTGATGATAAGCAAAAATTAAAAAATGACAAGAATAATCCCGCAAAGACGCATAAGGACATAAAAAACGACAAAAAAAATGTCAGAAATGACAAAAAAAACAGAAGGTCAGATAAGGAAGATATCAAGATAGACAGGAAAAATAAAAGGCAAGATTAATTAGTCCGGTTTTGTCAAATCACCGAATTTTCGCCTTGTCGGAGCTTTTCTCTAATAATAAAGGGGACATTGAGAATCATGCGATGTTTACTTACTGTTTCGCTATAACCTTCTCCACCTTCACCCCAACCGATGAGATGCCCTGGAGCTGACTTTGTCTCATATACTGGCGGAGTTTCATTTTATATTTGCCGGCATAGGGGAATTTGTAATCTTTGAGATCCTGGTTCAGGAAAGTACCGTCGAACAGGTCGCCGAGCCCTTTGCCAAGTGGTTTGCCGGTTCTGGAGTCAAACAGATCCATGTGGAGCTGATGGTCACGAAGTGGCTTGTCTGCTGAGTCGGTAAGGTAGTAGTGAACGTATAAATTGTAATAAGGATAAGTATTGGCATACCGGATGTTATATATAACATTATATGCCTGCTTAATGTCTTTCACTTCAAAATCGTAATTGAGCTCTTTATTTTCCGGCCACAAAGCATTTTCAATATCGACATGGGTATCATAAATACGATTGTCCTCACAGCTTGTAAGGCTCCATAATCCAATCAATAAAAAATAAATACTGCGCATCCTTATGATTCCTTTTCAGGTTCAGGCCCTGGCGGTTTATTGTTTGGATTATTATTTCTGTTCGTGTTCCTGTTTCTGTTTTGATTTCTATCCCTGTTATTATTATTCGGTCCCTGATTTCTGTTCGGGTTACCGCCTTTATTATTGGGGTTGGTGTTTTTATTCTGATTCGGATTTCCTCCTCCCTTATTCTGATTAGGGTTTGGGTTATTCGGTTTTGGTCCCTGGTTAGGATTTGGCGTTGGTCTTGGGCCTGTGTTCTGGTTGGCATTAGGATTGCCGCCGGGTCTTTTCTTTTTCTTTTTCTTTGACTTGAATTTATCGTCAAACCTGGCAAGCTCTGTTTTTTCTTTGAGTGCCCTTGCGTTCTCTTCTTTCAATTCTAATACATCGCTATCCAGGGTGGCAGGGTTTACTCCTTTTTTATTAAGTGCAAGTATTTCATTGACCCTGTCTATAGCAAGAGGATGCCAGGAAGTTTCTTCTTTATAGCCGAACCACATGATCCTGCGGAAGATGTCGGTTTTCTGAAGGAATGCAGGCCCTTTCATTG
>DATMOV010000455.1:0-5324 GCA_035568055.1 Cytophagaceae bacterium | reverse complement strand
ATGACAGTGAGTATCGCACTGATAGCAGTTTCAATTTTCATCGCCGTAGAGAGTATCATAAATATCCGTAAGCCTCATCATTTACCGATGCCTTTTACCTTGCTTGTATTGCTGGCAGTGATTATTATAAAAGAACTGATGTACCGGTATACGATCAGGGTAAGTGAAAAAATAGAAAGTAACGCGGTTAAGGCTGATGCCTGGCATCATAGAAGCGATATGATCACTTCCCTCGCAGCGTTTATTGGCATCAGCATAGCACTCATTGGCGGTCCAGGCTATGAGGTTGCCGATGACTGGGCTGCTCTGATTTCCTCCGTCGTTATTTTATATAATGGCTATTCACTTTTTGTTCCCGCATTGAAAGAAATTATGGATACCGCCCCATCGCCTGAATTGTTGGAAGATATCAGAAATATTGCACAAAGAGTACCAGGTGTTATCGGACTTGATAAATCTTATATGAGAAAAATGGGTCTGGAATATTATGTGGATCTACATGTGGTCGTGGATGGAAACCTCACCGTGAAAGAAGGGCACCATATCGCCCACGAAGTGAAAGATGCTATTCTTCTAACTAATCCTAAGGTTGCCGATGTACTCATTCACATTGAGCCATATTCAGAGGAAAATAAAACGATCAGCACTCAAAAATAAAATATTGCATTCCCGCTTTCTGCAAAACAGGCTTTGAAACATTAAAGACTTTGACTCCATGAGAAGTTTCGCCTTTTAAGGTACCGATATGCGCATGACCATGAAATGCTGCAACCACTTCTCTTCTGTTTATGGCTTCTGCAAGCCTGGATGAACCGAGAAAAGGAAATATAGATTCAGGCTCGCCTATTACTGTTCCCTGGATGGGGGAATAATGGGTGATAACAATTTTTTTTAAGTCAGGGTCGCCCTCAAGCCTTGCAAGGGCGCAGTCCAGCTTTAAAGATTCATTCACAGATTCCTGCACGTAATCCTTGTTCATTTTTTCTCCCCAGAATGGAAGCATGTGGTTGTCGAAACCTCCGCCAAAGCCTTTGACCCCGGCGAAGCCTATGTTCCCGATAATGACAGATTCGCCATCCAGCACATGAATACGCTCGGCCATCAAAGTATGTTTGATCGCATCCTGTTCGTCTGCCTCGTAATCATGGTTTCCAAGCACAGCTACTACGGGGATTGTACACGCTTTTAATTCACCGGCAAGAATTTCAGCTTCTTTGACATGCCCGGTATCAGTGAGGTCACCGCAAATAATCAGTACATCAGCGTCCCGTGATACAGCTCTGAAAAATTCCGTCCATTTGCCGCGGTCGGTTTCATGAACGTGGATATCTCCAATCGCCGCGATACGATTTTTTTTATTTTCCATTTTTAATATCTTTTTACTGTAATGATTTTATATCCCCAATCAGTGATATCAATGTTGTATTCCGAATGATTAATGAGTGGTCCGCGGCATACAGGTTCAATGGGTATCGGCAATTCATATTGTTCCACTGCCCGCCTGAGCAGCTCATCGAAGAGCCATTTAGGAACGGCATCTCTTTCGGATGGATAAACAAACTGGAAATTCAGAAATTGTGCAAGGAGCAGATGCCAATGCTGCTCCAGCCGCATTAAGACTCTTTTCCAGTCCAGGTCTTTCCCTCTTTTAAGAATGATGTGGTTTACATCCGCTCCGCTGAAATTATCTTTGTTCTGTACATAGATCTTGCCCCAGAAAAGTTCTTCCGCTGCTAAAAGTTTCACTTGTACGCCAAACAATTCTCCATTTGAGGCATTGTCGTACCAGCTGTCATCTACCGGACAAAGATTGTTGGGTGTATTGAAGATGACATCAATATAATGTTCGTCTTTAAATGCTTTTGCTATCCATCGGGCATCAGTAATCTCAATTCTGTAACCTTGCTGAGCTAATAATTTTAAAATACGCGGATATTCACCTGCTTTACAGAATATGTCCAGGTCTTTGGTCTCCCTGAAAATCCCGGCATGTTGCCTTAACGCGAAAGCACCGCCAATAAGATACTGGATGTTATTTTTACTGAGCATTTCCAGTGCCTCCGTATAAAAATTGTTTGCCGCCTGTTTAAACTCTTCCATTCCCATATATAAAGAACCGGAAATGAGGGAGAAAGGTTAAGGGATTTTTATCTTCAGATCAGGTTCAAGGCCTATAAGCATTGACTGATCCTTTTATCCAAAAGTAAAAGTGAACAGTTCCACTCCTGAATCATCGAATTGAATTTCGAGGCTATGCTCTTTATATTCATCTGAGTTAAATAAAGTGTATAATTTAGATTCATTTACATTTATTTTACTTAGCTTTTTGCCGTCTACATAAATAATGGCCTTTACATTCTTTCCGGAAGGCTTCGCGACCATATACACTTTGCCTGAATAAAACCGGAGTTTTACTTTTCCCGAAGAACTTATGAGCTTCACATATTCATTTTCAAATTGCCAGGTTCCTTCAAAAGCAAAATTATTCAAAGCTATTTTTTCAGGTAATTGATATGTTCTTGCATTTTCAGAAGCCGTTTGGAATGGAGATAAATTTTCCCTCCTTTGGGATCCGAAATACATTTCAGGACTTTTTACCTCCCTTGGCTGATTTGTTTCTTCTTTGCCTTTTACTTTGTCAAGTCCAATAAGCAGCCTGATCTTATTTTCAGTTTCCATATATGCCCCTTCTCCGAAATGGGTATAAACTATGTCACCATTCTGGTTAATAAGATAGTGCGCCGGCCAGTAACTGTTGTGATAAGCATTCCATGTTAGATAGTTATTATCCATAGCAACGGGATAGGTAATGCTATTTATTTTTACTGCTCTTTCTATATTGCCCGGATCTTTTTCAAAAGCAAACTCAGGCGTATGTACTCCGACAATCAGCAATCCCCGGTCTTTATAAGAATTATTCCATTGTTTTAAATAAGGCAATGTGCGAATACAATTAATGCAGGAATAAGTCCAGAAATCAATTAGTACCACTTTGCCTTTAAGGCTTTGCATAGTGAGAGGAGATGGCGTATTAAACCATTGAGTAATTCCAATAAATTCCGGTGCCTGATTTTTGCCTGTCAGGTCTTCACCTGTGGTATTCACTTGACGATTTCTATCTTCATCAGCTGACTTATGTGCTATCTTTTCCTCTAGCTTCTGGCTTGGAAAATATTTGGTGAGCTTTGACTGTATTAAAGTATCGTATTGAAAATAAATAGCGACAGAAAGCAGTAAAATCAATACTCCGAAGAATTGCTGGATCCGTCTGGTATAAGGAGCAAAACTTTTAATCCGCTTACTTGCCAGTTGTCCGCCGTATGCTACTATTAACATAGGTATACCGGATCCGGCGGAATATGCCAGCATTAAGAATATGGCTTTGGAAAATTCTTTACTGACAGCGATAAGTGTCAGAATGCTGGCAAGGACGGGACCTGCGCAAGGAGTCCATATCACTCCTAAAGTAATTCCGATTATAAAGCCTCCAGGATTTCCTGTTCCATATTTATCTCCTGTTTTATATGCCCGGTTTATAAATTTCCCCATGATCTTGTTGGTAAACATTTCAAATGGTGTGGGCCATATCATGAATAAAGCAAAAAGCGCCAGAAAAATTACTCCGCCTAAACGAAGGGAATTTTGGGAGATACCCAGTATATGAGCGAAGGCACTGAATAAAATACCAAGAGTAGAAAAAGTGACAACAAAGCCCAGAGTAATAAATACAGGCCTCCATTTACTTTCCTGCCCAATAGAAGTTCCTAAGAGAATTGGTAGCAAAGGAAGTATGCATGGAGCGCCAGCTGTAAGAATTCCTGCAAGAAAAGCTACCAGAGTCTCAATCATCTTACATCAACTATTAATTGATAAAGAAGTTCGTTTATAAAAATGATATTCTGATAATGATAGTTTTCACGCCGTTTTACAACATCTCGCAGAATCTCCGGCAAGGGGCGTTGCGAAAGAAAATTCTGGATAAAAATGAAGAAACTATTTTTTTTGTTTAGCAGGAAGAGAAATTTTAAAAATTGTTCCCTTATTTATCTCGCTCTCTACACTAATTGAACCACCATTTTTTTCTACAAATTCTTTACAAATAAGAAGTCCTAATCCTGAACCTACTTCATTGGCAGTACCGATAGTTGATTTCTTTATATCTTTTTTAAACAGGTTATTCATAACTTCCTTAGAAATTCCAATACCATTGTCCTTCACAAAAATTTCGGTCGTATGCTCTCTCTCTGCTGCGAATATTGTTATTTGCCCTCCTGTTTTTGTAAATTTAATAGCATTTGAAATCAAATTTCTTAGAACAGTATTAGTCATTTCACGATCAGCCCAAATTGTCTTATCTGGTTTTACTTCATTTATCAGGTCTATTTTTTTGTTCCTTGCCATTTCAGATAATATGACAAAATTTTCGTCTACTAATGTAGTTGCAGATAATAATTGAGGAATAATTTCAATGGTATTCATTTGAATACTTGCCCACTTTAGAAGATTGGTTAGTAAGCCATTTACTTTTTTGATAGAAACATCGATCATAACATTCAGCTTGTTTTTTTCTTCCTCTGAAGTTTCTTTTTGGATCAGGTCAGACAAAGTAAGAATGTTGTTAACCGGTCCCCGTAAATCGTGGCTGATAATAGAAAAAAATCTATTTTTATTTTTATTAAGATCCTCCAGGTCGGATTTTAATTTTTGTTCTGCTTTTATATATCTGCGAATAAATCTAAATAAAGAAATGCCTACAATAAATGTGGCAATAAAGCAAAGTAGAATACCATACAGTGTATCCCTTACTTTGTTATTAGTTGCTTTTTGCCTTTGATTTAATAATAGTTGTAGATCAGATTCAATTAGCCCTTTAATAAATTTGATTCTTTCCAGGTATAATCTTCCAGCATTATATCTTGAAACTAATAACTGATCAGATAATTTTTTTGTTCTTTTTAAATTTATCGTTTCATTCTGATAATCAACTTTTCCAGTAGTTAACAGTATTAGTTGATTTATATTCTTATTCTGTGAAGGATTATCTAATAAAGGATTATCGAATAATTGTGTTTTTATTTTATTTAAATTTTCATCAACCAGGGTGGTTGCTTTATTATAATCACTCAAAAAAATGTCATTTTCAGTTAATAGATACCGAAGCTCTAAAGATTCCGATTCGGAAATATTGAGAACCAGGGATTCAAGATCAATTGTCATTTGATAAGTTTGATTAACCCAGTTTAAACAATTTTTTAATTGTTGAGTCTGAATTAAGGCATATACTATAGAGCCAACTAATAATAAAGTTGATATTAAGAATAATA
>DATMOV010000454.1:0-4184 GCA_035568055.1 Cytophagaceae bacterium | reverse complement strand
ACGCAAGACGGCATTGGCTTCCAGTATATATGGCCGGATTATCCTCCGCTGAATGCTTACGGGCCGGCCATAGCTATATACTGCATGGTAGTATGGATGCTGCTTTATGCCCAGAGTTTTCTGGAAACAAGGATCCATGCCCCCTTCATTCATAAAGTTATATATGGAATCCTTATTTTAAGGACGATTATATTCCTGGTTGGAATATTTGTCGATCTGCATATCATTTATAATACTGCCATAGATCTGGTTCCGCTTGCTATTATATATTATGCTGGTATCCTGACCTGGGTAAGAGGTTATAGGCCGGCACGGTTTTATGTATTCGCCTTTACAGTTTTATTTATTGGCTTCATTGTTTCTTCACTACAGCAATTCTTTATTATCAGCCATAATGTATTTACTGTTTACAGCTATAACCTGGGGGTATTCGGAGAAATGATATTATTGTCTCTCGCTCTCGCGGATAGAATAAAAATTCTCCGCAAGGATAAAGAACAGGCACAACAGGAAACTATTCTTCAGCTGACGGAAAACGAAGCTCTGAAAGACAAGCTGAATAAGGATCTGGAGGATAAAGTCTCCGAGAGAACGCAGGAATTAAAAGAAAAGAATGAGCAATTAGACACCTTTGTTTACAAAGCCTCTCACGATATTAAAGGTCCTCTTAAATCCATTATCGGACTTACCACAGTGGGTAAGATGGATCTGCCCGATGAGAAAACCCAGGTATATTTTGATCAGATATTGAAAAGTACAAACAAGCTTGACAATCTCCTTACAGAGTTGCTCAATCTCACCAGGGTAAAGCAGCTGAAAGTAGAAAAAGCCAAATTTAATTTTAAGCATACTGTTAATGAAGTGCTGAAAAGTTTTGAGCACGCGCCGAATTATTCACGGATGCAGTTTGATATTCATGTAGATCAGCTTGGAGATTTTTACACCGATGAAAATATGGCCTATTCGGTGGTGCAAAATATGATTGAGAACGCCATTAAATATATGGACTTGAGAAAGCAAAATAACTATCTGAAAATTGATATCCGTACAGACATGAATTCAGCGCGTATGGAGTTTGAGGATAACGGACTTGGAATCCCGGATGATTTGCAGCCGCGCATTTTCGATATGTTCTTTAAAGTGAATTCAGGTTCGGCGGGGTCGGGTCTTGGCCTACATATCACTAAAATAAGTGTCGAAAAATTGGGGGGAAGGACTGAACTGAAGAGCAAGGTAGGCATCGGCACAACTTTTATTGTTACCTTAAAGAATCTGGAGAATGTGAAGGAAGTGGGAGAGAGAGAGTCTAAAGAATAAATTTCATTTTGAAAGGAAAAATTAAACCAGGAATTAAATAAAGTAAACCGCTCCGCCCACATTATCCCTATTAGCGCCAGTCACAGAACTCAGGCAATTCACTTCGCCTCTCATGCGCAAGACGCCCAGGAAGGCAAATATCAGTGCTTCTTTGAACATAATAATGTCTGTACCAGGCACTACTACTTTTACTTTGCCGGAACAAACCGCTTTAATTTTCTCAACGAGAAAATTATTAAATGCTCCACCACCTGTGATCAGCATTGCTCCCCCGGATCTCAAAAGAATATTCGCTATCTGTTCCGCTACATGCTGACAAAAAGTAGCAAGCTTATCCTCTGCACCTGAATTAAATTTTTGCATTAAAGGAAACACAGCTTGATCAACCCATTCCCTGCCGATGGATTTAGGGAATTTTGCTTTATAATAATCCATACTGTTAAGCTGTTGAAGTAAGTCTGCGTTAACCTTGCCGCTTGCCGCCATTTCTCCGTTTTCGTCATAGGGCTTTCCCAGTTGTTGTGCAAGTTGGTTGAGCACAATATTCACCGGGCAAATATCAAAAGCGATGCGATTGCCTGCCTGGTCGAAAGAAATATTGGCGATACCACCCAGGTTCAGGCAATATTCAGATGAGTTGAAAAGTAATTTATCGCCTATAGGTACCAGCGGTGCTCCTTGTCCGCCCAAAGCCACATCCAGCGTTCTGAAATCACATACAACCGGTAACTTTGTCGCGGCGCAGATATGTGCCCCGCTGCCTATCTGTAGTGTAAAGCCTTTGGAGGGCTGATGAAAAATAGTATGTCCATGTGAAGAAATAAAATCCACTACCAGCGAATTTTTTGTTACCATTTTTTTAATCTCTGTGCCAATAAAAGTTCCCAGCTCAGCATCTGCCGCTGTTATTTCAAGGGCGCTGCCAAGCATGACTTTATTCAGTTGTTTTTTTCTTTCTTCAGTATATTCTATTGTTACAGCTTTAAGAATTTTATAATCCCATTTATTCTGTTCATTCGTAAAATGGCAATAGGCAAGATCAAGTCCGTCCAGAGAGGTTCCAGACATGACGCCAATGACTTTGTAATTATTCATACTTTAAAAATCAGAAATTCAAATCACAATTCCCAAACTGTTACATTGATATAATATACCTGACGAATAATACTTAACTTTGAATCATGAACCTTGTTATTGATTCCGGGAATACTGCCCTTAAGGCAGCGATCTTCGAGAAAGACCAGCTTAAAGAATTATTGCATAATATCTCCCTGGAGGGATTGAAGGCAATTGCAGAAAAATATCCTTTTAAGAAAGCTGTAATTTCTTCAGTCAATGAAAGCGCTTCGGTAATTTCAGAAAAGATCAATATGATGAATATACTTATTATTGATAAGCATACCAGCCTGCCTTTTAAAAATCTTTATAAAACCCCTGAAACACTCGGTACGGATCGTATTGCCGCTGTCGCGGGAGCAAAAACATTTTATCCGCAAGCTCCTTGTCTGGCTATAGATGCAGGCACATGCATTACTTTTGATTTTATTGACGCTGATAATAATTACCATGGCGGAAGCATTTCTCCTGGCATTAATCTCCGTTTTAAAGCATTACATAATTTTACCGCCCGTTTACCGTTGGTGAATAGAAAAGAAAGAACAGAGCTGATTGGTGGCAATACTGAAGAGTCCATGCAAAGCGGCGTGATGAAGGGAATAATAGCTGAAGTTGACGGTATGATAGATTCATACAGAAGCCGCTATCCTGAACTTCAAGTAATAATTTGTGGGGGAGATACTCCTTTCTTTGAAACTAATCTAAAACAAAGCATCTTTGTAGTTCCCGATCTGGTGCTTATCGGGCTGAACAGAATTTTAGAATATAATGCCGCGGAATTTTAAACTTATTTTAATCATTGCTGTACATTTTTTAAGCTTTCCGTTAACGGCGCAGCACTATAATGGTAACTCTTTTTACTCAACACAAGGCCTGGGAGATTTTCTTCCTCACGGAAATATCAGAAACATAGGAATGGGCGGCATAGGGCTGAGTACCTCGCATACTGATTTCATTAACAATGCCAACCCTGCTTTGCTGCATGCTAACAAAAACCTGAACCTTGATTCAGCGGGAGGGAATAGACATTCTGTATTTGATGCCGCTATGGTACTTACACTTCAGGATTCAAGAACAAGCAATGGCAACCTGACAAATATTTCCGCCAATTTCAATTATTTCTCTTATGCGATACCTCTTCCTTTCTCCACTGATAGTAAGCTGCATAACCGATGGACAACCAACATAGGGATACAGCAATTCACGAAAGTTAATTACAGAGCAACTTTCCGCGATGCTATCGCCGGTGGTAGCCCGGGAGATAGCGCAATCTATTCTTATGCCGGCAATGGAGGGCTTTATGAGGCATACTGGGGAAATGGGATAGATATTACAAGAAATCTCTCCGCAGGGTTACAACTTTCCTATATTTTTGGTAACCGTACTGATGAATCCATCATACAATTTATCATCCCACCTTATCAGCAGAACCAGAATCTACTGAGTCAGAAGACAAATCATAATGCAATTCATATTAAGCCTGGCATTGCTTATAGAAAAGAGATAACCGGAATAAAAGGCAAGACTATATCAGATAAAGAGGCGGAAGAGAAACAGACGATAAAAAGGGACCCTGATAAGGCAGTATATTTCAATGTCGGGTTGGTTTATGAGTTATTCACTGCCGTGCATGGGAAACAGATCGTCTCTTCTGAGCAAAGAGACTCTCTTAACCGGGTACTTAGTCAAAACATACTCGATACCATAAATCGTAATGTAAACATACCATCTGTTTACCGTCTTGGTATTAG
>DATMOV010000453.1:0-3459 GCA_035568055.1 Cytophagaceae bacterium | reverse complement strand
GATTATTGATAAGCCCGACCAGCCGCTCATAAATTTCTCCCCATACTTCATGAGCCATCACAGCCGTGAGGGGCGAGCCAGGAACTTCTATCGCCAGTTCCAGTTTTCTTCGATGGCCTGTGTCAACAATAGTACATTCATTCCCGGAACCAGCCAGAAAAGCAGCTACCCTTTCAATGGGTTTTTGAGTGGCCGAAAGTCCTATACGTACCAGCTTTCTTTGGGCTACATGTTCGAGCCTTTCAATGGAAAGCGCAAGATGCGAACCTCTCTTGCTTCCCACCAGCGCGTGGATCTCATCAACGATAAGGGTATTTACATTCGAGAGCATTTCTCTGCCGCTTTTACTGGTCAGCATCAGGTATAATGACTCCGGCGTGGTTACAAGTATATGCGGAGGATTTTTGATCATTCCCGTACGTTCGGCCACAGAGGTATCTCCTGTGCGTACCGAAACTTTCAGCTCCACATCTGGCAAGTCAGAATTTTTCAATTCCTCTCTGATACCTTGTAAAGGGACCTGAAGATTTTTTTCAATGTCATTGCTTAAAGCCTTGAGCGGGGATACGTATACGACCTGCGTTTTCTGCGGGAGTCCGCCGGTAATTCCCTGACGGATCAACTCATCAATAGAAGCAAGAAAAGCAGCCAGCGTTTTACCTGAGCCGGTGGGGGCCGCTATCAGGGTATTCTTCTTTTTGCGGATCTCCGGCCAGGCCTGCACCTGCACTTCTGTTGCTTCGCCAAAAGTGTTCATAAACCAGCCCGAGACAGCCGGGTGAAAGGATTCGAATACTTTCAAGACATCTTCTTCCAGAATATCCATATTATTAAATATACTCAAAAATCATCAAAAGAGGATCTGAATTTTTAACCTGCATGCAGACAAAATAATTCCAAAAAAAATTTTACCTTTTTGTTAAAATTCATATATTTTGGATTGTTCCTTAATCTTATCAACCTAAAAGCTATTGAAATATGAACTTTGACAATGGAAGCATGCCACCCGGTGATGAAATTATCGCCAGGGCAACAGAACACACCACTGAAAAATTTATTCCCCGGGAAGATCCTAATATATGGTGGAGCAGCCTGAATGAAGGCTGGAAAAAAGCTTTTAAAAATGCTATTCAGCTTTATGATGGAGATCCAAACGAAGAACAAATGCAGCAGATCATCAATCTGGAGAGCTTATATTTATATGTCGACCAGGAACAAGTGAAGGATATTACAGATTTGAGTCCCCTCTTCATGCTTAACAAGCTGATGTATCTTACGGCTTCCTCGACCAGTATCTCAAGCATAGAACCTATCTCTCATCTTATCAACCTTAAAACACTTGAAATAAGCAGTACAAAGGTTTCTGATATAAGCCCGGTGAGCAATATGAAAAACCTGGATTATCTATATATCGGGTCATCCAAGGTTACTGATATTACGCCTGTAAAAAATCTTACAAACCTAAGATCCCTTTATATAGGATATACTAAGATCAAAGATATTTCCGCATTGGAGAATCTTAAAATGCTTGAGATCCTTGATATCAGTGCCACGAAAATAAAAACTCTGGAACCATTAAGAAACCTTAACAGGCTCACGAACCTGACGGCAGGAAATCTGAAGATCAACTCGATTGAGCCTTTATCCGGCCTGGTCCGCCTTAACTATCTTTATCTGAATACTTCAAAAATTTCGGACCTCGCTCCTTTAAGGAATATGCTTTATCTTACTTACCTGGATCTGAGCTATACCAGGGTAACTGACATCGAGCCCCTTTCCAGAATGAGAAAACTTGAGTCGCTTAATCTTGCCAACACTGATATTAAGGACCTTGGGGGATGTGCCGGGCTGACGAATCTGAAAAATCTTTTTTTAAGCAATAACAGTATTGCTTCCCTGGAGCCACTCAAAGAATTAATAGATCTTGAAACGTTGGATCTGAATCAGACAGAAATATCAGATCTTTCTCCGATCAGCAATAATATCAACCTGAAATATTTATACCTGACCGGAACAGACGTAAAAGACCTCAGTCCGATTGAAAATTTATATATACTGGATTACCTGCAATTGGGGGAAACATACATAGAGAATATAGAGGCGGTCAGGAAACTCGATAATCTGAAATCTTTAGACATGGCCAACACTTTTGTTAAAGATCTTTCTCCTCTGGAAAATTGCATGGTGCTTGAGTATCTCAACATCGGCAATACCTTTGTCAACAGTATCAGGCCTATCATGAATCTCAGCAAAGTAAATAATATTTATTGCTATGGCACCAGTATTCCTCTTGAGGAGAAAAAGGCATTTAAAGAAACCCATCCTGTTGTATACATGGATTAGTCGATTAATTTTATAGCTTTGCACTTTGGACGATAAACCTGTCAGACAAAATCTGACAGGTTTTTTTAATTTAAACTAATGAGAACCATTCTATTTAAGATTTTGATTGCCTTTTTATTTTTGATTCAGGAAGTTTCAGCCCAGGATTCCGTATATTCTAAAAAGTTTAGCAAGGCTTATGTTAAATTGGAAATGGGATATGCGCTTGGTGTAGGCGGTTCAAGATATTATCAGGAAATTGATAATAGCAGCAATTATACTACCACGCCTGTGGCAACTCCATTTTCTTATGGAAAGGGATTTTCAATTGGAGCTGCTTTGGGATACGAAGTCAATCAAAACATTGCTCTGGAACTAGGCTTGTCCGAACTTATTGGCGGCTACAATACCGCAAATAATGTCTATTATGTGCACAATCCATCAGGGGATTATTTAATTTATCAAACTGATAAACTGAAGGCAAATTCATTCAGAATAAATCCTTCTTTAATATTAAGCACCAAATTAAATAAAATCGATTTATACAGCAGACTAGGATTTATTTATGTTATTGCCAAAGGAACTGAAGATCTGGAAGAAAATGTAAAATATGTAAATGGATCGACTGCTCATGGACTGTTTTCGTGGGATTTTACCGGTGGAAAAGCTTTTGGCACATCTCAGTCATTAGGTATAAAAACGTTGCTTCGGGATAATGTGAAATTTTTCGCGGAACTTACCCATATCAGCATGTCAGGCACTTTCAGTGCAGCTAACAGAACCGTTTATGTAATTAACGATGTTGACAACCTTAATAACCTGAACGTATATGACAAGCAGATAATTTATACCAAATCATTCACTACTCCCGATCCTAATCCAAACATCAATCAGCCGAAAAAGCTTCTTCAAAAGAAACATAATTGGGACAGCATGGGCATTAATATAGGGTTGATTATATATATACAAAAACCCAATATAAACAAGAGCGTTTATTCCAGATAATGAATAAACGCTCCGGTATTTCAGATTAAAATAAAAAAGTAGAGGCGATTCATGAATTGCCTCTACTTTTTCTTTACCGGCTTCTTTCCTTCCAGGTATTTTTTCCAGGGTTTCCAGTAAAAATCGTTCCAG
>DATMOV010000452.1:0-2446 GCA_035568055.1 Cytophagaceae bacterium | reverse complement strand
CAGAAAACAAGAAGAAAGAATTTGAGCTGAAGCAGAAAGAAAAGGCCGCCGCTAAAATTGAGATAGATAAAAACAAAGGTAATACGGAAGAGGCAGAAGGTGAAGTAAAGAAACCAGCATTCAAACCAGTTTTCAAACCTGTTATAAAACCCCCTGCGAATAAAAAGGACGAAGGGAATAATCCCTCCGATAATCTGAAATCGGATAAACTCCCTGGGAGTGATAACCTGGAAGGGAATAAACCAGAAACAGAATGAATTTTGCCGAGATGATATTTTATGTTTTTGCTGCGCTGACTATTCTTTGTGCGGGATCCATCATTTTTATTAAAAATGTTTTGTATTGCGCATTGTGCTTGCTTGGCTCTTTCCTGGGCATAGCAGCTTTATACGTTTTCGCTTTCGCCGATTTTCTTGCCATTGCTCAGATCATGATTTATATCGGTGGAGTGCTGTTGCTGCTCATCTTTGGTATTATGCTGAGCAGACGTTTGACAGGAGATAAATTTGTAGTAGCCGAGAGTAGAAATATGTTTGTCGGAATTATTGCAGGAGTTTCATTCTTTGGTCTGTTAACATACCTCCTGATTAAAGTTAATTTTTCAGAAATTGAATGGATCGCTTCTTATCAATCAATGGGACCTCAGTCGTCGATAAAGACAATAGGGAGAAATTTAATGACAGATTATGTACTGCCCTTTGAAGCATCAGGCATTATTCTTTTGGTCGCATTGATAGGAGCCGCGTTTATTGCCGGTAAAAATTTTAACATGAAAGGAAAAGATGATAGGAATTGAGAATTTCATGATCGTCAGCGCCGCCTTATTTTGCATAGGTATGATCATCATCACGACCAAGAAAAACGCCATTGTCGTGCTGATGGGCATTGAGCTGATACTGAATGCCGCCAATATTAATCTAGTGGCTTTCTCCAGATACGACGATCGGCTGCAAGGACAAATGTTCGCTTTGTTTGTGATCGTCATAGCAGCTTCAGAAGCCGCGGTGGCTTTGGCGATTATTCTTAATTTATATAATTATTTAAAAACCCCTGATCCTGGAAAAGCTGATCAGCTAAAAGGATAATAAGAAGTGGATATTAGCCAGGACATAAAAAATATTTCTTTTGATACCCAGACTTTGCTGGCAGTGGCTGTGGTATTGCTGCCTTTTTTTATTTTTTTATTTTTATTTTTCTTCGCAAAAAAACTTCCGGGCCGTGGTGATAAAATCGCTACTGGCATCATGGGCTTATGTTTTCTTTTAGCGCTTTACTTGTTCATTGATATCTGGTCGGGTTCGCAAAATCACATGAGCAGATTTAAATGGTTTGATTTTCAATCAGCTTCGCTGAATATAAACTTCTCCGTCAGTATTCTGCTCGACCATATCAGCACTTTGATGATGCTGATTGTCACCTTTATTTCTTTTCTGGTTCATGTTTATTCTCTGGAGTATATGAAGGCGAAGAGAAACTATAGCAGGTATTACCCATACCTGGGAATCTTCACATCTTCTATGCTGGGAATTGTCATATCAGACAACCTTCTGATCACTTTCATGTGCTGGGAAATGGTAGGATTTTCATCATACCTTTTAATTGGCTTCTGGTATGACAAAGAAGCAGCGATGCGCGCAGCGAAGAAAGCTTTTCTGTTTAACAGAATCGGAGATATGGGATTTCTAATAGGGATCTTTTTTTTCTATACCGAATTTAATTCTTTTGAACTGACACCTATCAAAAATTTCATTCTTCAGAATAATTACCATCTCAACACAGATATATGGATCACCCTTGCCGGTCTTGGTATTTTCGCGGGCTGTATTGGTAAGTCAGCCCAGTTCCCCTTGCATGTATGGCTGCCCGATGCAATGGAAGGTCCCACTCCTGTATCCGCACTCATTCATGCTGCCACCATGGTTGCGGCAGGCGTGTTTCTTCTGGCAAAAACTTTTGTATTCCTGAATGCAGATGTGTTGATAGTGATCGCATACATTGGCGCTATTACCGCTTTTATAGGTGCTGTACCCGCCATGTTCCAGAATGATATTAAAAAGGTGCTGGCCTATTCAACCATTTCACAGCTGGGTTATATGGTGATGGCAATGGGCATAGGCGCTTACGATGCTTCTGTTTTTCATTTAACCACCCATGCTTTTTTCAAAGCCGGATTATTTCTTTCTGCCGGTGCTATTATTCATGCGATGCACCATATCAAGGAAGAGCTTTTTATAAAAGGTCATTACAAAGATTTTGATTCGCAGGATATGCGTTTGATGGGCGGGCTCAGAAAGAAAATGCCGATTGTTTTCTACTGCTATCTTATTTGTGCCTGTTCGCTTATTGGGCTGCCATTTTTTTCAGGGTTTTTATCCAAGGAAGAAATTCTGATTGCAACATTGCATGAAGGTTCACGGTATTATTATATCATTCCCATCCTTGCATT
>DATMOV010000451.1:0-2451 GCA_035568055.1 Cytophagaceae bacterium | reverse complement strand
GAATATAAAGACGATGAAAAATAAAATGTTAGGCAACCAGTGCGTACTGATAACATTGGCAAGGCTTGCGCCAAAGATCAGTCCCACCAAGGTGAATATGAGCACAATTGAAATTCCATACACGATACCTTTACTTACGGCTTGTCTCCGGGTGAGACTGGCATTGGTAAAAAAAGTTACAGTGAGTGGCACCATTGGAAATACGCAAGGCGTGAGCAGGGAAACGAACCCGAAAATAAAGGCTGTAATGAGGAAGTAAACTAAAGACTCATGTTTTCCTTCTTCTATATTTTCGATGGTAAAGGGTAAATTCTGTGTTCCTTCTACCCGCTTATTTCGAACAGTGTCGTTAACAACTATTACTTTGGAGGTATCTGTTTTTATTTTACCGGTATCGGGAGCGCTAATTTCCTGACCACTGGCTTTGATATCATTGAATAAATAAGTTTCCTTAACCCTCACGCACAAACCGCTCACATGCGAACATACCTGGCCGTCCACATTTACCGTGATCTGCGGATTTGATTTAGTGATAATCAGTTTTTGTTTGAATGTGGCTTTGCCCGTAAAGATTTTGATATTGCCGCCCCAGATCTCATCAAATTTTTCTTTCGCCCCAATGGCTTTAACTGTTCCGGATTCTTTAAAACCAGTGCCTTCAAATGTGATGCTGGCATGGGGAGCATCAAGCTTAGGATCGTAGTCTGTGGAATAGAGGTACCAGCCCTCATCAATATTGGCCTCGATGGTTATTTCTAAAGACCCGCCAACTTTAAGGGCTGATTTAGAAACAGTAAATTTCCATTGAGCATGTTTTTCTATCTGCGCGAACGCGCTAAAGCTCAAAACAGTTAAAAGGAAAAATAAAGACCTGATCTTCATCATTAAAAAATTTCCTGAAAATACTATAATTTATACGTCTAACCCAAAAAACTAATTGGCCTTTGAAAAATCCTGATAATCTTTTTAATCAACCATATCAGTCAGAATAAATTATCTGATATTCAAGAACCCCTGAATTAAGCGTATCCTGGTCAAAACCTGTTTATTTTTTTATTTAGTTCTGAATAATGCTTATAAAAAAGTACGATCGTTTCAATACCTTTAAAATAATTGAAAACCTGGTAGCTTTCGTTGGGGGAATGTATGGCATCCGCGTCAAGTCCGAAGCCAAGCAGAACCGTTTTTAAACCCAGCTCTTTTTCAAAAAGATTGACGATAGGAATGCTGCCACCTTCACGCATTGGCACAGGTACTTTTCCCCAGTCTTCTTCAAACGCTTTGCTGGCGGCTCTGTAGGCGATAGAATCTGTTGGCGTAATGGCAGGTTCTCCACCATGGTGTGGCTTCACTTTTACTGTTACACTTTTGGGAGCGATGGATTCAAAATGCTTTTTAAATAATTCGGTGATCTTAGAGGAAGATTGATTCGGAACGAGCCTCATAGATATTTTCGCGGATGCTTTGGAGGGCAATACAGTCTTCGCGCCTTCTCCTGTATAACCGCCCCAGATACCATTCACATCCAACGTAGGGCGAATAGATACTCTTTCCAGGGTTGAGAATCCTGCCTCTCCCTGCACATCGGCGATATAAAGCTCCTTTTTATATTCTTCCAGGCTGAATGGCACCTGAGAAAGCTGGGTGCGCTCTTTGCCAGATAGTTCCTGCACATCGTTATAAAATCCGGGAATAGTTATTTTGTTGTCCTTATCGTGAAGTGATGCGATCATCTCACAAAGTATATTAATTGGATTTCCCACTGCGCCCCCATACATGCCTGAGTGCAAGTCTCTTTTCGGACCAACGATTTCCACTTCGAGATAACTCAGGCCCCTTAATCCGATTGTAATGGACGGACAATCATTAGAAAAAATTCCTGTGTCAGAAATGAGGATCACATCAGCCTTCAGTTTTTCTTTATTGGCGGCGACAAATTTACCAAGGTTGTCGGAGCCGATTTCTTCTTCGCCTTCGATCATGAATTTTACATTGCAGGGCAGAGAATTATTTTTCAGCATCGTTTCCAATGCTTTTACATGCATGTACATTTGCCCTTTGTCGTCGCAGGCACCTCTGGCATAAATTCTTCCGTCTCTTATCTGCGGTTCAAAAGGTGGTGATTCCCAAAGCTCATAAGGATCCGCAGGCTGTACATCATAATGTCCATACACCAATACCGTTGGAAGATTTTTATCAATGATCTTTTCAGCATACACCACAGGGAAACCGGGAGTCTGGCAGAGCTCCGCATTTTCAGCTCCGGCTTCTACCAATTTTGCTTTTACGAATTCTGCCGTTTTAAAAACATCAGCACGGAATTTGCTGTCAGCACTTACCGATGGGATTCTAAGCAGCTCAAAAAGCTCGCTTAGAAATCGGTCTTTGTTTTGGTCTATATAATTCATATCAATTCAAAAAAATTAAATTACGAATAAATTCTAATATTGG
>DATMOV010000450.1:0-5152 GCA_035568055.1 Cytophagaceae bacterium | reverse complement strand
ATATAAATCTTTTCTTTTTCTAAAACTGAATGTTATTGAATTGCCGTTTACATTTTCATAGTCCCACTCTTCCTGGTCATTGTGTCTATAAACCCCGTCGGGCTTCCCAAATACGATGTAAATCATGCCTCTATCCGTTTTCCAACCTTCTTTATAGGATGTAAATGAGCGATTCGCGTACTCCACTTTCTGGTAAAAAGCCTTGATAAGCTTTTTCGAATAATCCTCACTGCCTCCAATGGAAAGCCAGAAGCTGTCCACTGTAAATTTAGGCTTCATGGAATTATTTAACTTGGCATATTCTTCTTCGGAGCTGATATAGGACAAAGGCCCGATCATCTCTTCAGGCCTGGAAAGCCTTGGAAATTTATTGTCAACTACCAGTAATGAGAATCCATCATTGTGCTGCACCGTTGATAAATAATAAAACCCTGTTTTGGAAAATGAAAATCCTTTGCTCAGGTCAGCAATGGTTTCCTCGCTCTCTCTGATATCGGGTTTTTCAGCACTGTCACCGGGTTGATACGGATTTGATGAAGAAGGAAATGTAGTATTGAAATGTAAAACCCTGAATCCTCTGTAATTATCAAATCCTGAAGCGTTAACAATAAAAGAATCGTTTTTTAGTATGAAATTATCCAGGACAGGAGTTTGTTTATTTCTACTATAGACCATAAAAGTATTTTCAACGGAGCCTGAATCATGCGCCAGTGGAATATCTATCAGATCAAGGATTCTTCTTTTACGATCGTACCTTTCTACAATGAGGAGGCTATTGGGAATTGCCGGCTTAATGATCTCAAAGGATAGATAATATATATGGTTAGAGCTGATCAGGTCTTTTGCCTCAAAAGGAACACTGTCTTTGTGAAGAGCAGCAGAGCTTTCATAATCTTCTGTGATCTTATAAAAAAAACGATAATGGCTGGAAAAATCTTCTGAGCCCGACTGGTTATGAGGATCAGAAAATGAAAGAAAAATCTTGATACTATCATCTCTCAGCTGGGTTTTCTTTTTGATAATAGTCTGAGTTGGGTCATAAATGTATGCTATATCCTGATTGAGCATTCGTTGTTTTACCACACATTGCGTGAGGGATAGAAGAAGCAAAAAAAGAAGGAAATTTCTCAATGGATATAAATTGTACTATAACGAATATAGTAAAATCCTGCAAAAAAGGAGCTAAGAAACAGACGTAATTCATTGCGTCTGTTTCTTAGCTCCTTTTTCATCTTTTTTATTCTTCTTCCTGCTCTGATGAAAATTTGAATTTTGATCGGATCTCAGGTTCATATTTACTGAGCATATCTTCATATTTCTTCGCCGCATCATTTTTACCAGCATCCTTAAGAGAGAACATAAGCTGCTGAATGATCGTCGCATTCATCTGAACGCCGCTCTGATCGTTATTTTTAAGGTAATATTTCAGATTGTCTTCAGCTCTTTTGCCCATGGTATTCACGATATTCATGGCAGCTTTGTCCTCTCCGAGTTTAAATAGCATTGATATGGAAATGGCGCTTGCCCAGTCATAAGGTATTGATTTATCAGGCATCACTTTCTCGCTGAAAGCCATCACCTGTCTGGCACTATCTATTTTGCCCTCATTATAAAGTTGCTCTGCGAGTCTCATGAAATTGTGTCTTGCATTACTTGGGAATCTCAGGAAGTTCTCATCATAACTGATAGAAGGGTCATCAAGGTTTTTCCAGAAAAATTTATGCATCATGTTGTCATACATGATGTCGCTATTCACCCATCCCTGAGGCGAGCCGGACTTGGTGGGCAGCAGCCTGTATGCGAGGCCTTCCAATTGCATATATTCTTTCAGGTTAAGAAAGTTGGAACTTTGCAGCGTAGTAGAAAAATAAAGAGGACGTTCCCAGTTTCCATTGGCAATCATATCCAGTATGATCAGGTCTTTCTTTTCCAGGTAAGAGCTGCTGAGCGACCAGTTAAGATCATCCACGATATTGCTTTCCAGTTTTGCCGGTACAATGCCTAGTTGTTTTACTTTTTCTTTATTGACCGGTACGAAAAGTTTTTTACTCGGCACTACATTCAGGAATGTTCCGCCTTCCATCTCTCTCTGGATTTCCGGATCCTTATTTCTTACAGCGGTAATTAAGGCGCCTACGGATAAATACTTAGGACTATCCATCACCAGAAGATAATCATTGGTGCCCTGGATAAAATTGTCGTAATTCAGGGTGATGGGAAGAGGCTGAGATAAATAAGCCTTCTTTTTCATCTGCTCAATATACCAGTCGGTATTAAGCAGGCTTAGGTTGCAAACTCTTACATCAGTTCTGAATCCTTCCACTTCCTGCACATACCATAATGGGAAGGTGTCATTATCTCCGCCTGTAAACAGGATGGCATTCTTAGCGCAGCTGTTCAGAAGATTTTTTGCTGAATCTACAGAATGGTATCTTTTAGATCTGTCATGATCATCCCAGCCTTGTGCAGCCATGATAAGAGGAGCGGAAAGACAGAGTACTGTTACAACTGCGGGCCTTGCTGTTTCACTCTTAATAATTCTTTTGAGCATATCTGCAAGCCCAAGTACTCCCATTCCTATCCAGATGGCGAAGGCATAAAATGAACCTGTATAAGTATAATCTCTTTCACGTGGCTCGATCGGCGGCTGATTCAGGTAAAGGATAATGGCGATCCCGGTAAAGAAGAAGAGCATCGCTACAATAGCGAAATCTTTTTTATGATAGGTATAATGGAAAACCATTCCTATGATGCCAAGTATAAGAGGGAGCATGAAGAAATTATTTCTTGCTTTGTTGCTCGTCAGTGATTCAGGTAAATTTTTGGCAAACCAGTCTGTGGGCCAGAGGGTGCCTGCGTCCTGAATATCGCTTTCGCGGCCTATGAAGTTCCATGCAAAATACCTCCAGTACATGTGCCCGATCTGGTAAGTGAGCAAGAACTTAAGGTTATCTCCCATAGTCGGCTTTTGATTAGGCTTCAGATTTAACCATCTCCTGTAAGCATTGATGTGATTTCCCTGCGTACTATATAGACGTGGAAGGAACTTCAAATCTTTGCTCGCATATTCTGGTTCTTCTTTGTAGTGATAAATCACATATTCTTTTTTCTGATCGTCTTTTCTGTAAATGGGATCACCCTTTTTATATTTAGGCCTGGCCGCAGTAAAGAACGGACCTCTCAGCAAAGGACGATCTCCATATTGCTCTCTTTTTAAATACGAGATCAGGCTGATCCCATTTTCAGGATCATTTTCATCGATAGGAGGGTTATAGGCGGATCTGATAGGGATGATGACATAAGAGGTATAACCGATCAGAATAAAGGCAAAGGCAAGCAGTGCGGTATTTAACAAGTGTTTTTGATATTTGATGGAATAATATATTCCAAAGATCAGCGCGGACAGGAATATTACAATAAAGAAGATTGTTCCGGAATTGAAAGGCAGACCCAGGTTATTGACAAATTTTATTTCAAACCATCCGGCCATGGAAGGGAGGCCTGGAATAATTCCTACCATGATTACCATAATGATGGAGGCGCTGATGAGGAAAGTCAAAATTATACCTTTGTTTGTAACAGGATATTTTTTAAAATAATATACGAAGCCAACTGCCGGCAGGGCGACCAGGTTCAGTAAGTGGACACCGATGGAAAGTCCGACCATATAGGCCATTAATATGAGCCATTTGTCGGAGTCTTCTTCGTGCGCTTTATTTTCCCATTTCAGGATCGCCCAGAATACAAAGGCAGTGAAGAAGGACGACATAGCATAAACTTCCGCCTCTTCGGCAGAGAACCAGAAAGAATCAGAAAATGTGAAGGCCAGGCTTCCTACAATACCGGCTCCAAGTATGCCGATGGTTTCGCCTAAAGATGGCATCCTTTCGGGACTTACCATCTTTTTTGCGAGCATGGTGATGGTCCAGAATAAGAAAAGTATCGTGAAGCTGCTCGACAGCGCTGAAACCAGGTTGATCATATAGGCTACATGCTGAACATCCGAAGCGAACAGTGAAAATATTCTCCCTACCAGCAAAAACAAAGGAGCTCCAGGAGGGTGAGGTACCTGGAGTTTATAAGATGCTGCGATAAATTCCCCGCAATCCCAGAAGCTTGCTGTTGGTTCAAGTGTAAGTACATATACTGCTGTGGCTATTGCAAATACCAGCCAGCCGGTTATGTTATTCAGCTTAGTGTAATTATACATATTCGATGTTTTCAATGAAAAATAATAAGAATGCGAAATTAGTAAAAATATTGAGATAAACGTATTTGTAAGCGATGTAGTATGGAGGCTGTTATGGGAACCTAGACTTTGGAGATTAGATTTTAGATATTAGAATTTCGTTGTTTTGTCAATTGCCAATTGTCAACTTAATCCAGAAGTATTTGAACATAAAAAAGTCCCGTTATAGCGGGACTTTTTTATTATGATATAGTGATAATTATTCGTTCGTTTTAAAGAGCTTCATGGTTTCTACGATGCCCTTATCGGAGTATACCGTGCAGAAGTAAATTCCGGGCCTTAGATTGCTGGCATCCACTCTGTAAGAATATGAGCCTGATTTTCCATCCAGGTTTATAGAAGTTACTTCTTTGCCGATCAGATCATAGATCTTCAATTGGGTTAAATTCTTATTTCCAATGTTGATATTCAATGAAAGCTGATCATTGAATGGGTTAGGAGAGGCTGATAAATCATAGGTCGAAGCTGAATTATTGATACCAGTTGGTCCGCTTACGGTAAATGTTCCATACATTCCGGAAGGAGAAACACCTGGATTATGAATCTGACAATAAAAATCGTATACGCCAGGAGTTGAAGTTACTTTTATTTTTACTGTGTTCGGACTAGAGCTGCTTTGAGTAAAAGTTGCTGGGGTTGTCCATCCTCCATTGGAAGATGCTGTACGGTGAGTATTAGCTACCCATACAAAAGCAATAGAATCACCTGGATTGACCACAGTTCCTGAAGCAGGAGAATATTGAAATCCTGTACCAGAACCAACGTGTATTGTAGCGGCTATCTGAGAAAAAACATTCCCTGCAATTAATAAGATTGCTAAAAGTGAGAAAACTACAGTTTGTAAAGGTTTTTTCATGTAGGTACTGTTGAGCTGTACGGAAACAATTATTCTATTAATAGTAA
>DATMOV010000449.1:0-2902 GCA_035568055.1 Cytophagaceae bacterium | reverse complement strand
AATTATTGGAAGTGATAAAGATTATTTACAAGCAGCAATTTTTACTTTTGGACGAGAAGATTTAATTCCAGGCATGTTTCTTTCCATAATAAATGACATACATAAAAATTTTCCTGACAGCATCTCAATTTTCAAGTACTATCTTGAAAGGCATATAGAGGTTGACGGTGATCATCATAGTCATCTGGCATTAAAGATGACATCAAACCTTTGTGGTACAAACGAGCAATTCTGGCAAGAAGCAGAACTGGTTTCTATTGAATCTTTGCAAAAGCGCATTAATCTTTGGGACGGTGTATATGATGAAATTATAATAAAGAAAAGAGTGAATGTTAACATTACCACATAAAAAAACTCACTCAACTGCCCACCAAGCATGTCCGGATAAAGCAGCTAACTGATGCAAGTATAGCGAAGCGTAACTTGTGTCAATTATTTTGATAAGTTTTTACAAAACCTCAGGTCCAAGTTACCTTATCCGCAAAAACCTTTCGCACAAAACCTGAACAGCCCGCTGCATCGTTTGGACATACTTGCGGCAGCTGAGTCAACATTAGGAACTATAATGCCAACATGATCAATATACCTCTTACTGTGGTTTGTTGCATGATCGTTTGTTTTTTATTTTGTGTTGGAATGCACGATTTTAGCAGGATGATAGCAATCTCTCTGAGTAAAAATCATTGAAAAAATCAGAATATTTTTAAATCCTTTATACGAAGTTCAATCCAGCATATTTAATATGGTTTAATCAACAAAGGATTTATTTAATTTCAGGATGGATCAGCTTCAAATCTGTTTCCTTATCCAGTTCCTTTTGAAGAGGCGTTGAAAATGCTGTCATAAAGAGCTCTACGGTGGGGTAGCAGATAGCTTCTATCAGGTGACCACCTCGTGTGCTTCCATCAGGTAGTCCAATGCTTAAGTGAGCATGTATCGCTGGCTGATTGTTAAACAAAGCAATATCTCCTATAAGTGATACCAGTTCCACTTGCTGATTGACTTGATTAAGCTTATATGATTTCTTTTGAAGATCGAACCAAGCAGTAGTAGCAGACTTTAACGCTCCTATACCCGTAAAACGAGCTGATGTTATATGATTCTTGATGGCAAAATCACTAATACCAGAAAGTACTTCATCTCCCTTGGTAAAGATAAGTACAAATTCTTTTACTCCATTTTTATCACTTAACAGTTTCCAGTCCATACCTGGTGCTTTTCCTTTGTCTACCATTGCATGCGGTGAGAGGTATTGTGTTATATCTTGTGCCATAGATTTAAGGTTGATAAGAAACACTATTAAAAAAAAGAATATTCTGATCATTGCTTCCTGGTGCCGGGGAAGTTTCTGGCTGGTTTCGGAATAATTCACGCATCTCTTCAATAGAAACATCTAGGACAATAAGAGAATTTATCAGGAACAGAATATACGGATAAGCAAGTTTGTGTTCCCATAAACATTATATGAAGTTCAAAACCTCCTGAAAGAAAGAATGTTTACTCTAGAGAATACCTTAGTTTCGAATCAGAACGCTGCTTATTCGGACATATTTGAGGCAGTTGGGAAAACAACTAATGCCCTTGCGCTCAAAGAAATAATGCGCTGATTTACTCTACGATATTTGTTTGTTGGCCTAAATGATCCATTAATCTTAATATAGCCTGTTCTGTTAATGGCTTATAAAGATAATGTCTTACACCTAATGCTTCCATTTTATTTCTATCTCCTGGGTCAGAGGAAGTAGTAAGAACCGCAATAATTATCTTTTCTTTATTTGTAAAATTCATAGCCCGAAAATTCTTTAAGAATTCAAATCCATCCATAACCGGCATGTTAATATCAAGCAATATCAGATCCGGCACCCTTTCATTCTTTAAGAAACAATATTCCAGGCATTTAATACCATTAGCTCCATTAATGGCGATAGTAATCTGTTCTGTCACTTTCAGTATACGCAAGAGCCGTTCATGAAGAAAGTTATTAATCTCATCATCATCCACTATTAATATTGACTTAATTCCATTCATTGATGAGAAAGTGCATTTAAGGCTGAATTATTACTGTCCCCACTCAAAAATCAATTTACCTTTATACTGGCTTTAATTTTCTCAACGAATTCCGGAGAAGGTCTGAATTGGGGAATATAATGTTCTGGTATAATCACAGTGGTATTCATTGTAATATTCCTGGCAATCTTTCTTGCTCTTTTTTTAATAATAAAACTTCCAAAGCCCCTCAAGAAGATGTTATTGCCATCTGTCATGGAATGCTTAATAACTTCCATAAATGACTCTATGATAATACCCACTTCTAATTTATTGATGCTTGTTTTCTCCGTGATTCTTAAAATTATGTCTGCTTTTGTCATTGTTTTATATTAAAAATTTATAGATGTAAAATATTCTGCTCCTGGTCGGGTGAGGTCAATCATATCATTGTCATTAATTTGGATAGGATCTTTTAACCCCTTAACATGAAAGTTTATCATGTGATTTTCTGAGATCATTCCAATATTCTTTATTTCTGTTCCAGAAATAAAATCTTGATCTACTGAAAAGGAATGTCCGTTTATAACAATCTCATACATAATATATTTGTGCTTTACATCTAATAATTAAGTACATTATAATTATCGATTATTATTTAATAAATATAGATATATATCCAATTAAAAACGTTGAATAGGCAAATGTGCTCAGGAAATGATAAAAACATTATGACTTTAAGGTATTCTTTAATATTTTTAATCATACTTTACCCTTTTTCAAATATGAGTGTAGGTTCTAAAATCAAAAAAATTAGAGAGTTAAGGAATTATACGCAAGAATATATGGCGGACAGACTTCAAATGTCTCAGTCAGGTTATTCTAAAATTGAAACCGATGAAGTGGATGTGAATTT
>DATMOV010000448.1:0-7252 GCA_035568055.1 Cytophagaceae bacterium | reverse complement strand
CTTATCTCTATTATTTTTTACAATACCGAAATATTCTACATCGGAAATCCCGTCATAGGCAACTTCGCCGTAGTTGTGCCTTTTCGGCCAACCACCCATAACTGTTTAAATTTAAGATTATTTTGTTCTTCTTAGCGTCGTCGCTTAGTGTAATATTTAATTTATATAGTATTAGAGTGTGACTTTCACTCTTGAAAGTTTTTAAATGACTGCATTGCCAGCAAGGCATTATTTCCGATCTTTATAAAATGAAATTATCCATTGCCCTTTTTCTGATTTTCTCCTTTAATAAATCTTTCAGCCAGCATAGTTTTCCAGATGTTTATTGTAATGGCGGGAAGATTGCCAATGACCATGTAAGCGGATACTTCACTCCTTTGCAATTTGAATTCAAATTTCAGAGTGCCGACAGTTCATATATTATTAAAGAAGGCAAAATATTTTATATTCTTCCTTCTTCGAAAGATAGTTTTGCCATTAACTCCAATAAAGTTTATTCCGATGTGCTGACTATCGTGGACTCCATCATTATTGTCCTTTCCAGAATAGATGTTTTCAAAAATGGACAATTGATCAGGACAGACAGTGCTGTTAAGATTAAAAGATTGAAGTTCAATCACCATCAGATTCTAAGTCCCACAGAAGATCATATCATTAATGATAATGATGCAATCATATATATTGATGGCTCTGCATTTGATTTCAATCAGCCTCTTACAAGAAAATATAAAACTTACTGGCAGATTGCCCTTAAGAAAAATGATGATGATGACGATGATAATAAAGAGAGATCAAGAGCTGAGGCGAAAAAGTGGGATCTGCTCCTGGTAAGAGGTAACAAACCTATTTCAAGATTGATGTCTGATGGCCTGACATGTGAGGTCAAAGATATTTGGAAACTTGCAAAGAGAGGAGATTTTATAAGACTGACCATTAAAGTCAAAGGCCTTCCTCAAAGGTATCTTTATAAAGTAATCTTTATTCAATAGTCTTTAGATCGACCTCACATACGAAAGCTTCCATAGAAAGAATGCTTATGCGCTGGATGCATATAATCGTTAGCATTCCGGTAGCGAAATACCCAGGGTCGTTTAGCAGTGTGATGGGTATTTGTTCCACTGGTGATTTGTCGGGCCTTTGTCTACCGCTATTGCTCTGTTTCTCTTACCGTTATTGCGATTAATAAGCACTCAACTATTTACAAAAACTTCAACACCCGTCAACCATCTTATCCTCTTTCTATTAAATATTCCATCACCTGGTATGATAGAAACTTATTAATCGAAAATTATTACACGATAAATATCATTTTATTAAATCCTTATTTATAAATAAGTCACTTACTACAAACTAATTAGATATTCAAGATCGGGTCATAATATTACACGACCATTCATCTCGTAATTAAAAATTAATCTGCACTATAATTATATTAATCTATATTTATATCTTGTTAATCTATAAAAATGAAAAAATACGCTTACCAATTTCCAGGGCTGATATCAGCTATAGCCTTCTTCATAATACTTTTTAATCCTTTAATGGGTCATACGCAAGCTGCAATAAATGTAGAGGCCAGATTGAAAAGCGCCGACCAGTATTTTATAGACAAGGCATATAGACACGCACTCCAGCTCTTTTTGAGTTTGGAAAGTACCCATAGCGAAGATGCGATCCTAAACTATAAAATCGGTATTTGCTATTTATATACGGTTGATAAAAGTAAATCTCTTCCTTATTTGGAAAAAGCTATACAACTGGGAAAAGGAACGATTGAGTTTATTGATATGGATTATTATTTAGGAAGATATTTCCACCTTAGTCATCAATTCCAGCAGGCGATTACTCACTATACCTTATATAAAAAACAGCTCAATGCTAAGGATGCGGCAGAATCTTTGGAAATGAAAACAGTTGAAAGGTGTATTGTAAACTGCCAAAATGGAATTCTTTTATCAAATCACACTACTAATAATGTTAAAATTGAACATTTGCCTCTTACTATAAATTCGGGCTATTCTGACCTTTTACCAGTGATCAGCAAGGACGGTAACAGTTTGTTTTTTGCTTCCAGAAGACATACTTCTACAGGCGGAATATATGATAGTTACACTTATGAATATAATGAAGACATTTATGTAGCAAAAAAGGAAAATAACAAGTGGATGCCGGCTACACATTTTGGTGATAGTATTAATGAAACATACAATGAAGCTCCACTCAATATTTCATCCGATGGAAAAAAAATATTTTTCTACAAATCAGACCACGGACATGGCTATGATATTTACACATCTGATTTCAACGATGCAAAATGGTCATCTCCTTCCACCCTGGATTTGAATATTAATACCGCGGATCTGGAAACAGGCTTCTGCCTTTCTCCGGATGGTAAAAAAATTTATTTTTCAAGCGACAGGCCAGGTGGCTATGGGGGTGTGGATATTTATTATTCCGAAGTCAGGTTAGATGGAACTTATGGTACTGCAATTAATCTTGGGCCAGCTATCAATTCCAGGTATGACGAAAATTTTCCATTCATATCCTGGGACGGGCAAGAAATGTTCTTCAGTTCTGACGGCCATAACAGTATGGGTGGCTTCGATCTCTTTTCCAGCAATTTTGACCATAGGAGACACGAGTGGACTAAGCCTAAAAACCTGGGATTTCCAATCAATACTGCTGATGATGAATTGTCAATAAGTTTCCCTCAGGATAAAAGCTATGCGTTATACTCGGCAAGGCATGAGGATAGTTATGGGGATGAAGATATTTATATGATAAAATTTGAAGAGAGTTTCACAGTACCTGTTTCGATAAAGCCTAATCCTCTCTTAGGCAAGCATATTTCTCCGATAACCGGTAATTCGGCCATCATTCATAAGGGAGAAGTTCTGGGAAAATAAATTCATTTCCCCATTAGAAATTTATGTAACGCATAATTTAAAATAACGAATGATACATTCTAACCAACTAATAAACGATCATGACAATAGCGACACTATATTCCATATTGGAGAGGCTCTTTACGAAAAGAAAATATTTGACACAGAACAAAGAAGGCTCCTCCTCCTCAAAGCGAAAACGGATCAGGCGATAAGATATTTTAAAGCATTACGTGAAATAGAATTTATAATGGTACGGATATGACAGAACATTCATTATTGTGTGATCAAGGTATTGGATATACGTCGTTTTTTATTTTTCAGGTGACATTTATTATACTGGGAATAGGGTTTACAATACTTCTGAAATTTCTAATTAAGAAATTAATGAATACCGAATAAACCGGTATGATGAACCTAATTGAGAGTCAATGGGTTCTTATATAAAAAATATATGCATGAAATTTCGGTAAATAACAAATTATACCCGGCTATTGATGGCTTTATTACGGGAGCTCAGATAAAGGAAATGGCAAATATTCCTTTGAATGATATTGTCGTCTTTCAAATAGCAGGATCAAAATCCGGCATAGAGATCAATGATAATGATTTTGTGGATTTAGGCCGTATCCGTGCTGAATCTTTTATATCAAGGAAATCTTAAAATCAGATTGGATGGTATAATTAAAAAAACTGAAATATAACTTGCAAATAAAATTCGCTTAGAAACATTAAGTTAGAAAGCCGTAGTGAGTTAATAACAAGTACTTAGGTATTTTATAAATCGTCCTTTTATTCAGCAAATGAAATCTTCCTTTCTCACAGACTGGAAAATAAAAATCGCAGACCATCACAAATGATCTGTGATTTTTATTCAATCAGATTATTTCTACAAAAACTTCAACACCTGCTCACCCATCGCTTCTGTCCCAAGAATTTTATCTTTAGGCGTTGTTGCATCTGCAATGTCACGGGTACGGAAACCTTCCTTCAATACTTTGTCTACTGCGCTGATCACTGCTTCTGCTTCTGCTTTCATGCCAAATGAAATGTCTAACATCAGAGCTACAGAAAGAATGGAAGCCAATGGATTAGCAACACCCTTGCCTGTTATGTCGTGTGCAGATCCGTGGATAGGCTCGTAAACACCCGTCCCGTCCCCTATGGAAGCTGAAGCCAGCATGCCCATAGAGCCGGCGATCTGTGAAGCTTCATCGGTTAATATATCGCCAAACAAATTGGCAGTTACGACAACATCAAACTTACGCGGATCTTTGATCAATAGCATCGCGGTAGAATCCACAAATTGATATTCTACCTCCACATCCGGATATTCTTTGGCAAGCTTCTGAATTTCTTCACGCCATAAACGACTGGTCTCAAGAACATTCGCTTTATCTACAGAACATAATTTTTTGCGACGTGTTTTTGCGGCTTCAAATGCTTTGCGTCCGATCCGCTCTACTTCGAACCTGCTGTATTCAGCAATATCATAAGCTGTATCACCATTATTTTTACGACCCTTTTCTCCGAAATAAATATCACCTGTCAGTTCTCTGAAAAATAAAATATCCGCGCCTTTCAGAATTTCCGGTTTAATACTTGATGCGCCCAGCAACTCGTCAAATAATTTGATCGGACGAAGGTTAGCATACAAGCCAAGTTCTTTTCGCATTTTTAACAGCCCTTGTTCAGGACGTACCTTTGCGGAGGGATCATTGTCATATTTCGGATGGCCCACAGCTCCAAAAAGAACGGCATCAGATTTTTTCATTTTTTCCAATGACTCATCAGGAAGCGGATTTCCTGTTGCCTCAATGGCCACATGGCCGATGAGAGCGGTATCGTATGTAAATTCATGTTTGAACTTAGCCGCTATTTTATCTAATACTTTTTTTCCAACAGCAGTTACTTCCTGCCCGATTCCATCACCTGGAACAATAAGAATGTGTTTTTTTGACATGGGTTTAAAAATTTATTAAGAAAAATTGTCTGCTTTTTGCAAGACTTGTTTTATTTATTGACTTAATAGTCCATAGTCAACTGTCCATAGTCCACAGCAGATTAGCTATTAGGCTTGTTTGGACTGTCGTCTGTCGACTGTGGTCTTTCTCACTACTCACTACTATATTAAATTCAACATCTTCTCTGTCGCCTTGATCGCTGCTACCGTCTGGTCGCTATCCAGTCCGCGTGTTTTAAATTCTTTCTGGTTATGCTCCCAGGTAATAATAGTCTCGCAAAGCGCATCGGATTTACCACCCGGAGGAATACGAACTGCATAATCCACAAGCGTAGGCAAAATTATTTTTTTTAGTTTATAGATCTTGTTCAGTGCATTCACAAAAGCATCGTACTGGCCATCTCCCTGCGAATGTTCTTCAAATAATTCACCATCAATGCTGATATGCAAAGTTACAGATGGCTTTAATTCTTTAGAGTGTGTCAGTACATAATTTTTTATCTGTACTTTCTGTTCTCTGGTATTGCTGTCAAGAATATCGGAAATAATATATGGCAGATCAGCGGGTGTAACCATTTCTTTTCTGTCGCCTAAATCAATAACACGTTGGGTTACTTTTTTCAGATCCTCATCCGAAAGCAGAATACCCAATTGCTGAAGGTTGTTTTCTATATTCGCTTTCCCGCTTGTTTTGCCCAAAGCATACATTCGCCGGCGGCCAAAACGTTCAGGGATTAAATCGTTATAGTAGAGTTTGTTTTTTTTATCACCATCGGCATGAATCCCGGCAGTTTGAGTAAATACATTTTCTCCAACCACAGGTTTGTTAGCGGAAATTCTGAAGCCGGAAAATGTTTCGACCAGCTTGCTGACCGAATATAATTTTTTTTCTGCTACAGAAGTTTTCACTTCTGGTACATAATCGTTCAGCACTGCTATGGCGCTGGACAAGGGGGCATTGCCTGCTCTTTCACCCATTCCGTTAATCGTAAGATGTAACCCATGCGCACCTGCTTTTGTGGCTTCTAACACATTGGCAATACTAAGGTCATAATCATTGTGTGCATGAAAATCAAAATGGATTTCAGGATAACGGGTTACCAGTTCGGAAACATAAGTAAACGCCTCAGTCGGAATTAATACGCCAAGTGTATCAGGCAGCATGACGCGCTTAATGGGCTGGTGTTGTAAAAAATCAAGGTATTCAATGACATACTCTTTCGAGTGACGCATACCATTGCTCCAATCCTCCAGATAAATATTACACTGAAGACCTTTTTTCTTTGCCAGTGCAATCACATTACCAACATCAGCAAAATGTTGTTCAGGTTTTTTCTTTAATTGGTGTGTAAGATGATTTAAAGAACCTTTGGTCAAAAGATTCATAACCTTTGCTCCGGCCTTTATCATCCAGTTGATGGAGACATCCTTGTCAACAAAAGTGAGGACTTCTACCTGGTCAAGGTATCCGTTTGCCGCTGCCCATTCCGTAATTTTTGTCACAGCTTCAAATTCACCATCAGATACACGTGCCGAAGCGACCTCAATCCTGTCCACTTTTACTTCAGAAAGCAGAAGCTGGGCAATGGTTAATTTTTCGAATGCGGAAAAAGATACACCACTGGTTTGCTCACCGTCGCGGAGCGTGGTGTCCATGATTTCAACATGACGTGGGGACTTTTTCAATTCTCTGCGCTAGTACTATAAATTAAAATATCCTGGCATCTGCGAATGATTTTATTTCGTCTTTCATAGACTGTAGATAGTCTATATCGTCAAAGCCATTCAGTAAGTTGTGCTTTTTGTAGCCATTGATTTCAAATGATTCTTTTTCACCGGTTGAAAGGATGATGATTGTTTGTGCAGGGAGGTTGATCTCCAATTCCGATTTAGGATCTTTTTCAATGAATGCGAAAATCTTCTCAAGAAATTCAGGACTTACCTGTACAGGCAGGATGCCAATATTGATGGAATTGCCTTTAAATATATCGGCGAAAAAACTGGAGACTACGCATCTGAATCCATAATCATAAATTGCCCAGGCGGCATGTTCACGGCTGCTTCCGCTGCCAAAGTTTTTTCCGCCAACCAGGATTTTCCCGGAATAACGGGAGTTGTTCAGCACGAAATCCTTTTTAGGAGTATTGTCATTGTTATAACGCCAGTCTCTGAAAAGGTTATCACCAAAGCCTTCGCGCTTGGTTGCTTTCAGGAAACGTGCTGGTATGATCTGGTCTGTATCTACGTTTTCAATAGGCAGTGGTACTGCAGAACTTTTCAGGATGTTAAATTTATCGTAAGCCATGGATAGTGTTAATGTGTTAAAGTATTAATTTGTTAAAGTTAAATCCCATGGCTACATCAGCTCACGTGGATCGGTTACATATCCGGTTACGGCCGCAGC
>DATMOV010000447.1:0-5503 GCA_035568055.1 Cytophagaceae bacterium | reverse complement strand
TAAAGGCGACCTGAACCATAGCTATGAGAAATTCAGTTCGTGCTTTTATCTTAATCTGCATTTCAGAAAAAATGACCGGAGGGTTAATCCGTATATTGGATTGATGATCGGCAGCGTAACCGGACAAAATCCCAATTATTCATTTGCACTTAGCGATACTGCTGCTCCTACCCCCACTCCGAATAAATTTTTCAAGACATCTCTTCTATCTGTCAATTTTGGTTTTCTAATCAACATTATCAAAAAAGAAAATTTCAATCTTTATATAGGACAAGGGCTTGGACTTATGAGACTGAACCCAAAAGATGCCGATAACAAACCTTTGGCTGATCAATTTAACACCCGTGCCAATAATGAAACTTTTAACAATTTCACTTTCATGCTGCCGACTTATGCAGGTATGACATATCGATTTAAAAATGATTACAGAGTTGGCTTCCAAGCCGGCTGGCTTAATCCAACTACGGATTACATAGATAATATTTCCGTCTGGGGCGACCGCCAGAAAAAAGATAATATCCTGAGCTATAAATTTTCGTTTTATATACCACTTCAGAAAGCTCAGATCTAATGGAGTCCGGATTATCTTTTACAGATATTCTTGGCTGGATAGGTGCCATTGAAGTGCTTACCGCATACCTGTTGGTCTCAATCAATAAAGTCGATGGAAAATCTATTACCTTTCAACTACTGAATTTAACCGGAGCCGTTTTTTTGATTATCAATACTGTAGCCTTGAAGGCCTATCCATCAGCCTTTGTGAATGTAATCTGGAGTGGTATCGCCATTTATTTTTTGGTGAAGAGGAAGTAATGCATCAATTGCCTGATGAAGAATAGGTTTAATGATGACGAAGCTTGTCTAAACTTATCTCGGTAATGGTGCAAAATATAGATGATCTCTTAATTGATTAGTATTTCATTCCATCATAAATTGAAAAAGGACAAAGGCTCTGCTGAAGAGTAACTTAAAACTCACGGCCTATAACGCATAATCATACCCGGCATACAAAAAGTAAAGTCCGCCAGGGGCGGACTTTACTAAGAAAATTAAACAGGTATGAATTACTTAGGTGTACAGATAAATACTTTTCAAATGTAAAAGGTAACCGGCAAATTTGGTTTTTGAAAATTACCAGATTTTACGGAAAATGGGCTTTTAGTCTGATGATAAACTCAGACTGAGCCTGGTTAATCTTTAACAGAGCCTCATGATATTTAAAATAAGCTCCTTTATCAACCTCTGGAAATAAAACCATTCTACCTGATCTTGGAGGCCATTCTAATGAAAATGTATTGCATCGGACAGGATTATCACAATCCTTTTCAAATGCCCAGGCCTGGACTATCTTCCCACCTTTCTGTTTTACTTGTCCAAGCTCAATATATGGCAGGATTGATTCAATTCCAGTTTCTTCAAGAAACTCCCTTCGAGCTGTTTCGAGCAGTTCTTCGCCTTCATTGGCCTCACCTTTAGGGATTGTCCAGTAGCCAAGGTCTTTATTTTTAAAGAAAGGCCCACCCGGATGTACCAGAAAATACTCCATTGCATGATCTTTTCGCCTATACATCAATAAACCTGCACTGATCTTCATATTGTTTTTTTCTTTTCAACATGCTGAGTCAAGTATTGTTATAACCCTTATTATATCTAAAAATAAAATCTTTTTTAAAAATTGTCTTTTGACAAATATTTCAATATTAATTTTAACAATAACAGCTCGAATTACAACAACAATTCAAACTACATACAATAACAGCAGTTTTAGTAATTCTAACAGTTCAGACAGCTTTAGAAAATATTTAATTATTCGAGATATCTTAATCTTCATCTTCCAGATGGCGATGAGAATTTTCGGAAGAAGAAGATAGGATAGCTGAAATACAATGAATGGATACCATGGAGGCGGGATCTCTGTGGTAGCTTATTTTTAATTATATGCTCAAAATCTCCCCTTCCCTTTCACAATCCCGATAAATATTTTACATTTGCACCCGGCAAGTCGGTACGACCAGCTCCTGTGAACTCCCCCAGGTCCGGAAGGAAGCAAGGGTAAATAGTTGAGCGGTGCGATACTCGATTTGCCTTTTTATTTTCTCTTTTACAAACATTTAATTAGATTTGTTCAACACTGAAAATACCACACTATGAAATTCTTTATAGATACAGCAAACCTTAACGAGATCAGAGAAGCGCATGAGCTTGGAGTACTGGATGGAGTAACCACCAATCCTTCTCTAATGGCTAAAGAAGGCATCAAAGGAAAAGATAAGATCTTCGCCCATTATAAAAATATTTGCAATATTGTAGATGGAGATGTCAGCGCCGAAGTAATTTCTACGGATTTTAAAGGAATTATTGCCGAGGGAGAAGAACTGATAGAAATCGACCCGAAGATCGTTGTGAAAGTTCCAATGATCAAAGACGGGATAAAAGCTATTAAATATTTCAGCGACAAAGGAATAAGAACTAACTGCACACTTGTATTCAGTGCCGGACAGGCATTGCTCGCAGCCAAAGCGGGAGCAAGCTATGTTTCGCCATTCATAGGCAGGCTTGATGATATTTCACATGATGGCATAGATCTTATTCGCCAGATCGTTACCATTTATTTTAACTATGGTTTTGAAACCGAAGTATTGGCAGCATCAGTAAGGCACTCTACACACCTGCTTAAATGCGCTGAACTTGGAGCTGATGTGGTTACATGCCCTCTTAGTGTGATTACCGCTTTGCTAAAACACCCACTTACTGACCAGGGACTTGAAAAATTTCTCGCTGATTACAAAAAAGTAAACGGTTAATTTGTAACCAGAAGCTGGATTGCTAAGGACTGATAAATTGAATTACGCTTTGTATATCATCAAAGTAAAAGGAAAGGCGAAAATACCTGACTATATTCAACTGAGAGATGATCAGTTTGTGCTTGTCGCTTATTTCAGGGCAGACAGGCCTGTTAAGCCCTTGAAAAAACTCGGACTTGAAGGGAAAGAGATCGCACTTGAAAAAATAATCAAAGACCTTCCTTTTGGTAAACTTCAGAAACTAGAGTTGTAACCCTATGTCATTTTCCACAGAGCCAGTAGCAAGTGTAAAGGATTTAAGCATATTTTATGAGAAGGCCCCTACCCTGAGCGATATCAACTTTGAAATCAATAAAGGAGAATTTGTTTACCTGATAGGAAGAACCGGCAGCGGTAAAAGTTCTCTGCTCAAAACACTTTATGCTGATCTGCCTGTCTATGAAGGAAGCGCTACCGTAGCAGGTTATAAGCTTGAAAAAATAAAAAAATCCGAGGTCCCTTATCTCAGAAGAAAAATTGGAATTATATTCCAGGATTTTCAGTTGCTCAACGACCGCAGCATAGGAGAAAATCTCATCTTTGTCATGAAGGCTACAGGCTGGAAAGATAATTCAAAGATCAAACAAAGATTGTCTGATGTGCTGATGAGAGTGGGGCTTGAAGCAGCCACCGATAAAATGCCACATCAGCTTTCAGGAGGAGAACAGCAAAGAATTGTGATAGCACGCGCCCTCATCAACGAACCTACTTTACTGATAGCAGATGAGCCAACAGGTAATCTTGATCCTGAAGTTGCCGAAGGGATTTTGAAGCTGTTTCTGGAAATCAATAAAACCGGCACTACCATTTTAATGGCAACCCACAACCATGCTTTCCTTGACAGATATCCTGCCAGGGTATTAAAAGTAGAGAACACCACAATTCTTGATTCAGCCAAAGAAGTATTCAGTTTCAGCTTTAAGAATGTCTGAGGTAAAGGGTTTATCCATACTGATCCCCATTTATAATTATGATACCAGGGCATTGGTACATCAACTGCTAGAACAAACAAGTAATTTAAGCTTGCCATTTGAAATACGCTGCTACGACGACGGATCTTCCATTGAATTCAGGAAAATAAATCAGGAACTGGGTTTCATAAATAACATTATTTATTTCGATTTGCCCGCTAATATCGGCCGGTCTGCCATAAGAAATAAACTGGTAAAAGATGCACTTTATTCTGATCTGATCCTGCTGGATTGCGATTCAAAAATTGTAAAGGAAGATTTCCTGGATAAATATTTAGGAAGTGCTAGAAACGATATGGTTCTGATTGGAGGCACCATTTATCAAAATAAATCAAATAAAGTATATTCACTTAGATGGAAATATGGAAAGGCTCGCGAGGAAAAGCCTGTATCTATAAGGTCACGCGAGCTGTATGAACATATTACCATGAATAATATGTTCATTAAGAAAATGATTTTCATAGAGAATCAGCTTGACGAAAGCATAAGAACTTATGGACACGAGGATACAAAATTCGGCAATATGCTGAAGCAGAAAAATATTCCTATTCTTCATATTGATAATCCTATTGAGCATTGCGGCCTTGAACAAAATCAGGCGTTTATTGATAAGACACTGGAAGGTATAAAGAATTACTATAAGCTGATTAAAGAAGGCTATGCCGGAACTTCAAGACTTCACACAGCTTATAATATCATAAAGTACGTTCCGCTTAGAAATATTTTTATTGCTGTATATACAATAATGGAATCTAATATTCGCAAAAATCTTTTATCAGAGAATCCTTCGCTGCTATATTTTGATTTGTTTAAACTCAGGGCACTGATAGAAGAGAAAGTTAAAGACCAGTGATTATTCTTTAACAGGAGGGGTTAGATTATATTTCTCCTGCGCAAGCTTTAGCATATACTCAAATACTTCTTCATGAATATTCTGCACTTTCCCTTCGAGAATAGCTTCCCGTAAATCGGTTTTAATATCACCAATCACCCTGGATGGTTTCAGCGCAAAAGTTTCCATGATCTGCTCTCCCGTCACCACTGGCTGAAAATTTCTCAGGTAATCTTTTTCTTCCACTTCCGCTATCTTTTGTTCGACTTTATCAAAATTTTCGAGATACCTTTTTACTTTAGCATTATTTTTTGATGTGATATCCGCACGGCAAAGGATCATCAACGCTTTCAAGTCCTCTCCTGCCTCGAACATCAGCCGTCTTACAGCTGAATCCGTTACCTGATCTTTCACCAGTGCGATAGGCCGCAGGTGAAGTTTAACCAGATTTACCACTGATCTCATTTTTTCATTCAGAGGAAGTTTTAATCTTCTGAAAATTCCAGGCACCATACGCGATCCCTTGTCTTCATGTCCATGAAAAGTCCAGCCGACTTTTTTATCAAATCTTTTTGTTGCGGGCTTGGCAATGTCATGAAGAATAGCAGCCCATCTCAACCAGAGATCATCGGAATCACGAGCTACATTATCGAGTACCTGAAGCGTATGGTAAAAATTATCTTTATGAGATTTATTATCAATAGTCTGCACACCCTGTAATTCCACAAGCTCAGGAAATATCTGCTGTAGAATACCAGCTTGAAATAAAAGCTTAAAGCCATAAGAAGGCCTGGGAGAAAGGATGATCTTATTGAGCTCATCAGAAATTCTTTCCGTAGAAACTATAGAGAGCCTAT
>DATMOV010000446.1:0-3734 GCA_035568055.1 Cytophagaceae bacterium | reverse complement strand
TTCCAAGATCAGGGTTCGCCTTTTTAAGATCATCCACAGAAATACCGTATTTCTTTGAAATAGAATACAAGGTTTCTTTCGCGGCAACTTTATGAGATTTGGGATTTGCTGCCGGATTATTTTGAACCTGTCTGATCTGAGTATTATCAGAAGTTCTGGAGGCGGAAGCTTTTGCAGGCACCTTAATGACCTGTCCGACTTTTAAGCCTGCTGCTGCTGTCGGATTATATTTTTTCAAATCAGCCACGGAGGCTCCGTACCTTTTTGAAATAGAGAACAAAGTTTCTTTTGAATCCACTTTATGAAGAATAAATACTTTGCCATCCTTCTTCTCTATACCTGTAGAATCATTGATCATTAATGAACCGGCCATTGCATTTGCAGATGTCAGTAGGAACACAACAAAAAGCAGCAGGTTATTTATTTTTTTATTCATGATATTTTTAAAAATATAAGCTCTTTTTTTTCTTTGACAAATATTAAAGTTTTTTCAAATACAAAGAAGGTATCAAATCCTATGCCTTTTGTATGAGAGGCCATACATGCCCTGAAAATTACCACTCCTTCATCATCCACAACAATAAGATGATTGCTCAATCCTTCGTTGCTATAAAGATAAAAAGAAATAATTACTTGTTCGCCATTTTCCATGTAATCTGCGGCTATAACAGGCTGCTCTCCGGTAATTTCCTTTACAAAATCCGAGATCTTCGGAAAATATGAATGGTCCGCCGAAAAATGAAAAGGGTTTCGGGTCTTCGCGCTTTCCTGCTCTTTCTTGTCCGAAACTATTTTGAAAACTTCTTTCAGGATAAATTCACGTCCAGCCTTTCCTGTCACAGCTTCCAGGCTTATATATTTTCTGTTGTCATCATCACCTTCTGTAACGATAAGATGTTCCATTGAAACATGATAAAAGGTTTTACCGATATCTTTCCAGGCCACTTTTCCTGTCTTCGAGTCCAGCGCGAGTATACCTTCATGCGCTGGATTCTGGGGATCTTTATAGGTATGCAGATAAATTCTTCCGTTATAACAGGTATCCAGTCCCAGCCACCATGTTTCTTCCAGCTTAACTCCCTGCCAGAGAATTTTGTTTGTTTTAAGATCAATGCCGGCAAAATCCACCGACCGGTGATCATGATTTCTCAGTTCAAGTACCAGGATATTATTTTGATCATCCACTGAAATTTTCCAGATCAGGCTTTCAAATGGGAAAGAAACTATTGAATTATTTTGTGCAGGCATCTATTATTTGTAATTTATATGCAAAATTAACCTTTTATCAAGCTTTACAAACCTTCTTTATAAACGGAATGATTACCGCTTTTATTTTTCCGGCATCAATAGGAGATTCAGATAGAGTGGTGATCAGCACCTCATTCGCCTCTCTAAAATTAAAAAGGGAAATATGAAGATCTTAGGAATCATTCCGGCACGCTACGCATCTACCAGATTTCCTGCAAAGGCGCTGGCCGATATACATGGCAAGTCGATGGTCAGAAGGGTATATGAACAGGCATTGAAGGCGCACTCACTTTCAAAAGTTGTTGTCGCAACAGACCACGAAGAAATATTTAAGCATGTAAAAGAGTTTGGAGAAGCAGTGATGACCAGGTCAGATCACGAGAGTGGCACTGACAGGTGCTATGAAGTTTTACATAAACTCAGTCAGTCGTTCGACTATGTGATCAATATTCAGGGAGACGAACCCTTTATAATGCCGGAACAGATTGATCTGCTTGCCACTTGTCTGAAATCTCCGGATGTTCAGCTTGCGACGCTCATAAAAAGAATCACGGACCTGGAGACTTTATTTAATCCCAATACACCGAAAGTCATTATCAATAAGGACTTTGAGGCTATTTATTTCAGCAGGCAAACTATTCCTTATCTGCGTGACATTAAGCAGGAAGACTGGCTTGCTTCACACGAGTTTTATAAACATATAGGGATCTACGCGTATCGTACAGATATTCTTAAGAAGATCACTAAGCTGCCTGTGTCTGCTCTTGAAAAGTCGGAAGCTCTTGAACAGTTACGATGGATCGAAAATGGTTACAGAATCAAACTGGCGATTACCGAATATGAAACGATCGGAATTGATACTCCGGAAGATTTAAAAAAGGTGGCTCACTTATACGATGGGAAGAATATAGAATAAATAAGCTCAGGCAAAGACTGTTTTATATTTTCGCCTGAGCTGACTTTTATTTCTTCTTATTCATTTTTTCATTAAACTTCTTATCCAGGCTGTCAATAGCATTATTAGTCTTTTCTTTGAAAATTTTCCATCTTTCTTTAAAGTCTGCTTTGGTGGTATCGTTACGGTAGCTTTTTCTCTCGGACTCCAGCTTGTCAACACTTTCGTTTATCTTTTTACCCAGCTCTCCTCCTTTTTGCTTTGCTTTCCTTCCAAGATTATCCAGTCTTTCTTTAAGCTGGATGCTTTCTTCTTTCCAGTTTGTAGTATTGATTCCAGGTCGCAGGCTATCAGTTGTGACTTCTTTAGTAATGATGGTGGTGGTATCACCTTTAACGATAGTCTTCTCTTCTATCTTTGTTCTCTCCTGGCAGGAGAATACCAGTACAGCTCCCATAATAAAAATAATGCTGCTGATAATGCTCATAATAGATTTTAATTTTTCCATAATAGATTTAGTGATTAACTAACGCATTAACTGAATTAGTCTTTATTTTGTTTATGGGTTCCTATCCACCTGCCTTCTTAGCTTTATAACCGGCCTGTAAAAGAATAATTAAGATTTTCTCTCTGGCATCTCCCTGAATGAGTATTTCGCCTTCTTTTACACTTCCACCTGTGCCGCATTTTGACTTAAGTAATTTTCCCAGGTCTTCAAGATCGGCATTTGTTCCGATGAAGCCCTGTATAATAGTGACGATTTTGGCGCCGGCACGCCGGTCGAGAAAAATCCTCAGATCCTGTTGCCCGGGAGGAAGTGTAACCGTCTCTTCATTCTGGCTGAAATTGTATTGGAAGTTATTATCAGTTGAATAAACAATTCCATCGCGGTCTTTTTTCTTTTTAGCCATGTTGAATCAGATTGATTGCAAATAATTTAATAATAAATCTTTGTGCCTTCATAACAATTTATTTTTTCGGGAGGTTAGTATTAATAAGTAGAAGGTAAAATTAGACAGATTTAGTGAAATTAGTGAAATAAGGGAATTAGTGGGAAAGATAATAACAAAAGATAATAACAATGGAAAAGCAATATCCTATACATAAATATCAAGACATGATTGAAACTTTATTGAATACAGCTATCGCGTGTGAAAGATGTGCCAATAAAAGTGAGAATGAAAATATTATGCAACGCGGCGTACTTCTGAACAGGGATGCTGTTGAATTATTTAAACAGGCGGTAAAGTTATTGAAACATGACTCTGAGATCAGCATTCAATTTATGCAAGTGTGTGAAGAAATGGCCAGGATGACTGCGGAAGAATGCAACAATAATCTTAATATAGAATATGTAAAAGCATGTTCGGATGCCTGCAACTTATGTGCAGATGCCTGCAGAAACCATCGCCTGAGTGTGGGAATGGTGGCGCCGAGATTAAATGTGGCATAATTTCTTAGAATAAAATACCGGGGGTATGGGCGATTCAGACATTGTTCATACCTCCGGTATTTTATATAATTTCTTCATAAAATATCATTACCAAGTTTTTTTACAGAAATTGTAACCTGTTAATTATTTTTCCGTTTA
>DATMOV010000445.1:0-3611 GCA_035568055.1 Cytophagaceae bacterium | reverse complement strand
CTCCAAGATCATTCATCAGCTGTTGCACAAGCCTTGGCGAAATTTGTCCTCCCCCTACTGCAACCGGCCCTACAATAGCAAGCCTCTTCTGTTCCCTGTTCATCTGCGGAATCAGGTAGTTACTGTCATTGATAAACTTGGTCAGCTCGGGAAACTGTGCACAATCACCGATAAAGTCGGACCTCATGGTGAGGCAAACATAAATACCTGTGTGTTGCTGGCGAGCCGCTTCAAGCAGCAGGTTTACAAATGCCAGCGACTCGTTGGATAAGCCTTCTTCATTTTTCTTATACCTGAATAACTCTTCAAACTGATCGACCAGCAGGAGTACATTCTCGTTTTTATCTTTTTTAAGTTGCTGAACAGATTCGATCAAGCCCAGCGAGCTGCTTCGAAGAACCGTAGAGGTAATTGTTCTGCGGATCTTTTTTCCTTCCTCATCAGCATGTGTATAATTTTTGTCTTTGACCAGAAGGGACTCAGCCAGGTTATCGATAGGGCCGCTTCCCGGGCGGGTAACAATGATCTTCCAATTGGAGCCGGCATCTGCCATAAAACCTCCATATAGGATCGGAATAACTCCACAATACATCAATGAAGACTTACCACTTCCCGATGCACCAAGCACTGCTATAAAACGATTTCTGGCAAGCTTCATCAGCACTTCATCGCTTTGCCCTTCCCGTCCGAAAAACAAATGGCTTTCCTCTATTCCAAAAGGCCTGAGCCCGGGAAATGGATTGTAAAGGATTTCGTCCGGCAAGGCGGAAGTTATCTTTACTGGTTTTATATCAATTGCTTTCTCACTCATCCTGCACTTTCAATTTTAGTTATGAATGGTTCTATTTTATCGGCTGAAAATCCTGTCATAGTGGACATGATGATAGCGTCATTGATCTTAAATGCGACGCGTCCCAATGTTTCCTCTGATTCTGTAAATATAGCCTTAGCGATCATAGGCTTTGTACGGCCTAGCCCTGGAGCCTTCATCAGATCATGCATTTTCGCGTTGATCCATTCCGGGCTCGCATTGGCGCAATAAATAAGGGAAGCATCGCAGTTGATCAGATTTTCCTGATGAATGTGCCTTAAGGTCATCAGGTCGCCTTCAAATTTGGAGATCAGTACATCAAACCCTTTCTGCCTGAGATAGGCAATTAAAGGCTGACTGGCTTCTACATCAGACTGATCACAGATCATATAAATTTTTGCCAGTCCCTTGCTGCTATTGATTTCAGCGGCACGGAAGGATTGATCTCCGCTTGCATGCTCTCCGACTCTTATGGCCATCTTATTCCTGATCACTGCTTTTAAATCTTCGAGAGAGATCTGTAGAACTTCCGCTCCCACTGAATCTTTCTTTAGCTGTTCAATGAAGGCTTTATGCATTTCACTGGTAACCTTCAGATTTATCGGCAGCCATATCAGCCTGGAAAACTCTTTTGAATCCCTTGACTGTTTATTATAATCAGCTGTCGCGCGATATTGTTCAGCGGCGATTTTGTTCTCAATATCCATTAATGATCTTTCTGTACCCTTCACATAATCTCCATAAGAAGCGCCGATCAGGTGAATAGAAAGTTTACATTCTTTCACATATTGCCGGATACTTTCTTCCAGGGCGGCTTCTTCTACAGGCAGATTATGGTCAGGCAGCACCCTATAACCATGTCTCTGCAACTCTCTCTTGATAATATCTCTTTCTGTTAACAGATCATGCGTCGTTTCTGCCAGATAGACTGAATCTTTTTTATAAGAAGGGCTGACATAACTATGACTTACCCTCATTTCAGAAAGACCTTTGAAAATATCGTAAGCAAGATCAACCAGCTTCATCCAGTAATTTTTTTCCGCATCGGCGTTGAAAAATTCTGTAAATTCGTAAGTTTTCGCTGTTTCAGGGTCTACCTGAAAAAAATCATAGCTGATCATGTTACGAAGTTGAGGAGATAGCTTTTCCGAAGCCACAGGAGTCTTTACTATTTTAAAAACCCTTGTAACAGGTTCGGATTTTACCCCGTTAATTAATCCCGATTTTAAGAAAGCGTCAAGCTCTCTGGCGCAATTGGGAGCATTCACCGAATCAGGGGAGCATATCGATATAAATATAGCAGTTTTACTTGCCTCTTCAGGCTTATTTTCACTGGTAGCAAATTTAACATCAAGCCCAAGAAGCTGATCCAGCATGGTGTCAAGAAATTTCTGAAAATTAGATATCCAGCCTTTTTCACCCTCATTCAATGGTTGGTTATCTGAATTTGCATAACTTATGAATACATCATATTCAAAGGCCATATTATTTAATATTTACAATATAAATAAAACACTATTTTAATTCTTATCTTCTCCTGTTAGCACTTAAGAGGCCACTCCAATTTCAATTCCTTCTTCCACTTCATCTTTCCCGAATTTACCGGTGATGTTATGAATGACTCCCTCCGCCATTTCGTAATGACTTGACATCATATCATAGAATTTATCTTTTTCAATTCTGTAGAGCAATGACTCTTCAGAAGCAATAATGGAAGAGGGATATGAATCCGAATCCAGCACCAGTGTAACGCCCATGATGTCATTCTCTTTTAAAATCACCTCTCTGTTGTCTTCGAAAGTTAATTTTCCCTTTACAATGATAAATATTGGTATGTTGCCTGAATTTTCTTTCGCGATAACAGTTTCTCCTTTTCTGAACGTGGTTTCCTCAAAAGACTCTGCAAGCTCCGCAAGAATTACGCCAGGGATTTTAGAAAAGACTTCTATATTTTTCAGAAAGAGTATCTTCCAAACCCTCATATCTTCATCCCCGCCGGCACTCAGGAGGATTCGATCCAGCTCATGCTTATAGGCTTTGCTGATCCGTGAGGTGTGTTTATGGTATTCTTCTTTGTTGATCAGGTAAATTGCCCATGCCGCTGTTTCTCTCAGAAGAGGATCAGGGTTGAAAAGATTGGCGATAAGGTCATCGGTCACTTTTACTTCCGGAAGAAGAAAAAATTTACACATAGCCAGCGCCTTTGTATAACGGTTTGTTGAATTATAATCTCTGTTAATAATATGTTTGAGTATATCGACCCCATTTAATTTTTCTCTTGGGAAATGAACCTGCAGCCTTTCCAGTTTTTCATCATGAGGCATTTCATCCAGCAATGGGAATAATATCTGCTTCATGTCATCATCAATGAATACATTGAGCAACTCTAAAGCGAAAGTCACTCCTTCGATGGTGCCGCTTTCTATATTATTTCTTACTAGTTGGATCGAATGTGCATCATAGATCAAAGAAAGAAGCATGTAAAGGTGGTCATGGTTATGCTCATTCTCTTCAATCAGGGCCTGACGCAGATTATCTGCGGTGGCATCCTCTCCTATCTCAGCCAGGGCCGCAATGTTCCAGGCGGTATTGCTAATATCTTTTTCAATGGCCCGCTTGATACGGATCACTTTGTCGTCTTTTGCCTGGAAGCCACATTGGCTAAGCGCCAGAAGGACTTCGCTCAGTATTCTTTTATCAGGATAGTCGATCTTGCCCCACAATAGATCCATGACTTCATCTCCGCCTATTCGTCCATATATCTGAATGATCCGGAGCATGGTCTTAATATCCTGACCTG
>DATMOV010000444.1:0-5996 GCA_035568055.1 Cytophagaceae bacterium | reverse complement strand
TTTTATTATCTGTCAACTCAACAAGATCGTTGGTGACAATCGTATGATGACTGGCAGAAGAGGTGTTAATGGTCAGGCAGCCTCGCTCATCTGTTCCGGTTTTTACTCCTTCAATGATGGTATATAATTCAGACCTGGAATCTCCATTGAGCCTGCGAAAAGCAATGTGAGATACAGTTTCAGTCATTCCGTAAGTGCTGAATACAGGGACTGTTATCTGCTGAAGATCTTCTTCGAGCCTGTTGCTTACCGGACTGCCTCCGAGAAGGATTGCTTTCATATTATTGAGCAGAGCAATCTTATCCTGAGATTCTTCCAGGATTTTTTGCATTTGCATCGGAACTAAAGCAGTAAAATCAAAAGACTCAGAAACAGGAATATTTTTTAAGGGATTTGAAGATGGCTCGATAATGGTCATGTTCATCTTCAGTTCAAAACCCCTTACCAGCATCATTATCCCTGCTATGAATTCGGTATTGAGGCAAATGAGGGATTTGTCACCGGCTTTTATGCTCAGCGTGAAACCAGTCATCCTCGCACTGGAAATCATTTGATCGCGGTGAAGAATAATTTCTTTAGGCTTGCCGGTTGAGCCGCTGGTGAAAATTGAAAAATTTGATTTTCCACTGAGCCATTCTCTGGAAAAATTTAATGTTGAATTCTCAAATGAAGAAGAAGCCGAATATTTTCCTTTCAGAATATGATCATAGCTGATCTCTTTTCCATTGAGCGTTAATCGTTCCATAATAGGGCTTATGGAAATTTGGGAAATTTAGAGAAGTCGGGTTTGCGTTTTTCAAGGAAAGCATTCTTTCCTTCTTTAGCTTCTTCGCTCAGATAATACAATAGAGTTGCGTTACCTGCCAATTCCTGGATACCTGCTTGTCCGTCCAGGTCAGCATTGAATGATGATTTCAACATCCTTAATGCAAGCGGACTCTTCGCTAATATTTTTCTGCACCATTCAACGGTTGTTTCTTCAAGCTTATCCAGTGGAACGACTTTATTAACCAATCCCATGTCCAGAGCTTCTTTGGCATCATATTGATCACACAGAAACCAGATCTCACGGGCTTTCTTTTGTCCGACTATGGCTGCTAAGTAGGATGACCCAAAGCCTCCGTCAAAGCTGCCAACGATTGGACCTGTTTGCCCGAATCGGGCATTGTCCGCTGCTATCGAAAGGTCGCATACTACATGTAATACATGTCCGCCTCCGATTGCCCATCCTGCTATCATGGCGATGACAGGCTTTGGAATGGAACGGATCTGTTTTTGCAGGTCCAGTACATTTAGTCTTGGCACTTTATCGCCTCCGATATATCCGCCATCTCCCCGTACGCTTTGGTCTCCGCCGCTGCAAAATGCTTTGCCGCCTTCACCGGTTAAGACAATCACACCTACTTCAGGATTTTCCCTGGCAAGGTGCATGGCATCAATCATTTCAGTTACTGTTTTTGGGGTAAAAGCATTATGCTTTGCCGGGCGATTGATGCTGATTTTTGCTATACCTTCAAAAAACTGGAATAAGATTTCATCATATTCTTTGATGGTCTGCCATGCGTAATTACTTTTCATCTTGTATATATTTTTTAAATCTTTTAAATAATTCTGTGTTTGTTTTGCTGTCGGTTTCTATTTCCAAAATAACGGATGTTTTGGAAATATTAAAAAAGAAAGGAAGAATTTCCTCCATCTCTTTTCTCTTTTTACAAAAATGATATTCGAGATTATGATCTTTGGCCGTATTTTCTGCGGTTAACGGCTGCTCTGTTTCGAAATATTCGTCCAGCTCAGGAAGTTTACCCGGGCCATCGATAATTCTAAAAATTCCGCCACCATGGTTGTTGAGTATGACTATGCGCAAATTAGTAGGAATGTAATTATTCCACAGAGCATTTCTGTCGTAGAAAAATGCCATGTCGCCCGTAATCACGGTCACTATTTTCTCAGTAGATAAAGCTGCACCAACTGCAGTGCTCAAAGTTCCGTCAATTCCGCTGGTTCCCCTGTTACAGCAGACCTGTATTTTCTTTTCTTCTTTAATCCCGATGTAATTGGCATATCTCACCGGCATGCTGTTAGCCAGGTGCAGAATGGAATTGTCAGGAAGGTTATTGATGATTGTATTGATCGCTTCGAATTCCGAAAAAGTATTTTCTGCGGGGAAGAATTTTTGTGTTTTGTCTTCGCAGCTCGATTCGCGTTGCTTCCAGCCATTGTAATAATTATCTGAACTGCTTTTTGTTCTTTTGCTCAATTCATTCAGGAATATAGACGGATCATCAAATTGGATAACTCTGCTAAGGCTTTGGAATGTATCAGGCGCAATGGCTCCAGGCTGGATATGCCAGTGGTATTTAGATTTGAATTTTCTTAGAAAAACTTTCAGGCTTTTAGAGATTACAGAATCTCCAAAGCTAATAAGGAGTTCGGGTTGTAATTCCTGTATGTGTGAAGAATTCATATCAGACAATATGAGATCATGATTTTTTATGCTGCCTTTGGCTGGATGCAGGTTTGAAATAATATCTGTAATGACAGGAATCTTCAGATTCAAAGAAACAGCTTCTATCTGCTGAATGAAATTTTCATTGTAAATGGATTGTCCTGCTACTAACAAAGGTTTTTTAGACTGACTAAATTCATGGACAAGTATTTTCCAGTCCGCTTCCGATAATTGGTTTTGCGATGAAACACTCTTAATGACTTTTACATCCTTATTGTATTTTACAGGATTTGAATCAGTCGGATAAAATGGTTCTCTGAGAGGGATGTTTATATGCACGGGTCCGCAGGACTTTACCTGAGCAATGTTAATGGCTTCCGAAACGATTCTTTCCGAATGCCATTTGGCGTCGGGGTGGGAAAGATCAACAGGCATAGAGAAGCTTGCCTTTACATGCGCTCCATAAATATTTTCCTGCCTGATGGTTTGTCCGTCAAGCTGGTCGACCCATTCAGGTGGGCGGTCAGCAGTTAAGATCAAAAGTGGTATATGCTGGTAAAATGCTTCAGCCACAGCAGGCGCGTAATTATAAGCCGCCGAGCCGGAGGTGCAAACCAATATCACAGTATTTTGAGTTTGCAATGCTATGCCCATCGCGATGAAAGCTGCGGAACGCTCATCGCTGATCGTTCTTGTGCGGATTTTCGGATGACGCGCAAAAGCTAAAGTCAGCGGCGCACATCTTGAGCCAGGGGAGAGGATCACTTCTTTAATCCCGTGTTGAGAACAGATTTCCGCTATGTTGTATATGGACTGCAATAAATTCTGAATTTAATGGGCTAAGTTAAGGCCATTCGCGCAGAATATAAAATTTGAGGTTTCTAATAGCAGAATGAACACATTAGGTATGGATAATATTCCATGTTGGTCTATGAGAATACTCAACGAACGGCCTGTCGGGGGACAGGCCATGGAAACGGTAGAGCTTAATATTTACGATTGTATGGAATTTTGTTTATAAAATTTTCCAGTCATCATCCCGTCTTCTTTCCCCCGCTCAGGAACTCTCACCTTGGCCTGTCCCCCGACAGGCCAGCCAGGTTTCAACACTTGACCATACAATAATAATTATTAATTTTGGTCAGCTATGGAACACATTTTTTTAAAACACATTCGCAATTCGCGAATGAATCTCAATGAAGTATACTTCTGGACTGATACAATAAAAGACTGGAAGCATTTGCTTAAAAAGGATAGGTATAAAGAATTAGTTATTGAACAATTGCTTTGGCTTAAGTTGAGAAACAAAATAGCAGTGTATGGATTTGTAATTATGCCCAATCATTTACACTTGATTTGGGAATCGCTTGAAAAGAATGGGAAGGAAATGCCTCATGCTTCTTTTAATAAATGGACCAGCAGTAATTTCCTTATTGATTTAAGAAAAAATCACCAACAGGTATTAACTTTCTTTGAAGAAAAGACTTCGGAAAGAAATTACCGGTTTTGGCAGAGAGATCCTTTGGCCGTTTTAATGGATTCAAGAGAGAAAATGGAACAGAAACTTGAATACATTCATTGTAATCCTTTGCAAGAGCATTGGGATCTTGCAAAGGACGCTGAAGATTATACCTGGTCATCAGCGAAATTTTATCTGACAGACAAGGATGAGTTTGGAATCTTAACTCATTATATGGATAGATTTTAGTTGCAGGTCTGTCAGGGTAGGCTAGGGAAAGGATAACAATCTTTTACTTACATTTTCTGGAGAATGTATAACAGTTGCTCCACCTTGGTCTATGGAATATTAGCGGCTGGCCTGTCGGGGGACAGGCCAGGGAAAAGCACAGCATGAACAGATTAGGTATAGGTAATATTTCACGTTGGTCTGTGGGAATATTCAACGAACGGCCTGACCTGACATAAGTCATAGCGTAGCGTTGATTTGTGCTTTCCATATTCCAAGTTTTCAGGCTTGTATTTAATTCCCGTCTCCCTGTCCGTCCGCTTTGCTTATTGTTCACTTTGTGAGCCGCGATCTCATTTGATCGAAGCTTTCTTTTTGATAGCGTTTATTGTTGCACCCGGCGACATAATAAAAGGTACTTGCACCCAGTCATTGTATTTGGCAACAAGCTCGTCTTTCTTAGAGTCGTCTTTTGCTGCAATTTTCATGTCATTAAAGTACTGCCTGAAATTTTCCATTATTTCAATGCCACCCATAGGTCCATGGCCAGGTACTATTTTCACGATGTCGAATTGTTTTGGCAACATATCAAAAGCTTCCATATAACCATCCATATCAGCAACACCCAATAGTGCGGGTGCCTGTTTGTTTAAAATAACATCTCCGCCAAATAACATTTTTCGCTTATGTAAATAAACAAAAACATCGCTCGCTGTGTGCGCATTTCTATCCAGGTTAAAAATAGTTACGGTGTCATCACCCATTTTAATATCCATTTTTCCTTTTAACCATTGGGTAGGTAAGGTTTCCTCACTTGCTTCCTTTATCCAGATTTCTTTGGTGTAATTTGCTCCTGCAAGAATGTTTTGCCCTTTAAAATATTTATTGCCTTTGCAATGATCGGAATGATAATGTGTATTAATCACTAAAATTGGTTTGTTGCCTGCAAGTTCTTTCACGGTTTTAGACAGTCGCTCCGCCGCATCATCCATCTTTGTATCAATAACAATTACTAGGCTGTCCGAAACCAATATTCCGCTGTTACCTCCACCACCTAATATAATGGTAAGCTCTTTATCGTATTTTATCACATTTGTTTGTTGCATCTTTTGCATAACAGGGCGCAGATAAATAAGGTATAGGGTAAAGCCTGTAGCAACTAATACCAGGAATATAATCCCTATCCATTTGAGTGTCTTCTTAAGTGTTTTCATATTTGATTTTTTAGTTAAAACGATTGTTCAATTTGTAGCTTTAATATGTTTTTTATTTGGTTTCTATAAGTTTGTTTAATACAGGTAAAATCTTGGTAAGAAGCTCTTTTTCTTTATCTGTGAGTGATTTTTCAATAACCCCCTTTAGCCATTCATCCCGTTCGTATAGAGCTTTATCCACTATTTTTTTTCCAAAAGGACTAAGAGAAATATATACTTTGCGTTTATCGTCTTTGGAAGGCGTTCTTTTAATAATACCCTGTCCCTCCATTTTACTCAGGATCTGTGACATGGATTGTGTTTTAATCTTTGTTAAAGCAGCAAGTTCAGTAGGTAATAGAGAAGAGCTACGAACCAAATGTCCTATAGTATCCATTTCAGTCATAGAGTATGTGCTGACTGAAGACATCTGTTTACGCAGTCCTTTGTGCAAGCCAGAAACCACAGCCCGCAAGGATGACGATAATTCTGTTGAATCCATATATATATGTTACGTAGCTTGTTTTATTAACTTGTAAGTTTACCTTATAAATATAATGATTATTTTAATAGGATAATTAAACAGATAAAAATAATTTTTTGGAATATTTCAACACTACAGGTCTGGCAGAGCTGAGAAACATCTTTTAATCTTCATCTTGGTCTG
>DATMOV010000443.1:0-3841 GCA_035568055.1 Cytophagaceae bacterium | reverse complement strand
TTTTTCTATAGCATTCTTCCCCTCATTCGAAAAGATATACAAACTTATACCGGCTCTGTTGTAGCTATAGTATTTACCGGAGTTATAGAAATATATTTTCAATATAAGGCAGCTAAAATGATTTCATGTTAAGTTACCTTTCCTTTGATGGATACACATGGCTTTACAAACCGGCATCAAAAATGGTTTTTATATAATTAATGAATTATGGAATTAGCTAGAAGCCTAATTATTCAATAGACTAATCCATCTGATTTTCTAATTCCTTATCTTAGCTTCATGAAAACCTACGGACTCATCGGCTTCCCGCTCACGCATTCCTTTTCAAAGAAATATTTCACAGAGAAATTTCAAAAGGAAGGCATTACTGATTGCAAGTATGAGCTCTTTGAGATCAGGGAAGCATCAGAACTTCCCGAATTGCTTAAGAAAAATCCGGACCTGGCAGGGCTAAATGTTACCATTCCTCACAAAGAAGCGGTAATAAGATATATGAATGAGTTGGATGAACCGGTTAAAAAAATCAAAGCGATAAATGTCATTAAGATCAATAATGGTAAGCTCACCGGTTACAATTCTGACTTCCATGGATTCAAAACTTCGCTACAGAAATTTTTGCCTGATGGCTTTAAAGGTGATGCATTGGTGCTTGGTAATGGAGGCTCGGCAAAAGCCGTAAAAGCGGCGCTGGAATCTATGAAGATTCATTTCATCGCTGTTTCCCGTAACCGCACAGGACACGCCTTCGCTTATGAGGATCTCAATAAAAAAATTATTGATAGCCATACGCTGATCATTAATACGACTCCTTTAGGTATGTATCCCAAGGTGGATGATTGTCCGCCAATTCCCTATGAATTTATTTCTTCTGATCATTTTCTTTTCGACCTGGTTTATAATCCCGAAGAAACTTTATTTATGAAAAAAGGAGCATCTCGGGGAAGCAGAACAAAAAACGGATTGGAAATGTTACAACTGCAAGCGGAAAAAGCCTGGGAGATCTGGAATGAAAGGATGTAAGTGATAAGTTTTACGTAATAAGTTTTTCTCTTCCCTTCAATTACAAATTATAAACTTATAACCTAATTCGAAAAGGCTTCAGAAATTTTGTAATAAAAATTTTGTAATAAATAAAGTGCGTTGTAATAAGTTTTAAGAATAAAGTCGGTAAACCTTTTACTTAAAACGTATAACGTATAACTTAAAACGTAAATGGATTTTAAAATCACATCACAATACAAACCAACAGGAGACCAGCCAAGAGCGATTGAGTTGTTGGTCGGGGGAATTAATAAAGGCGAGCCTGCTCAGACTTTGCTTGGTGTCACCGGCTCAGGAAAAACTTTTACGATCGCTAATGTAATTCAGCAGGTACAAAAGCCGACTTTGGTTTTGAGCCATAACAAAACCCTGGCTGCTCAGCTTTATGGTGAGTTCAAAAATTTCTTTCCTGAAAACAAGGTCGAATATTTTGTGTCGTACTATGATTATTACCAACCGGAAGCATACATCGCTTCAAGCAATTTATATATTGAAAAAGATCTGAAGATCAATGAAGAGATTGAAAAGCTCAGGTTGAGCACTACTTCTTCTTTGATGTCAGGCCGGCGTGATGTGATTGTCGTAGCATCCATTTCCTGTATTTATGGTATCGGAAATCCTGAAGAATTTGCGAAGAATATTGTACGTATAAGCCAGGGCGATAATATCAGCAGGAATAAACTTCTATATTCCTTTGTGGAAATTCTTTATAGTCGTAGCGGCGTGGAGTTTAAACGGGGCAATTTCAGAGTGACGGGCGATACGGTGGACATTTTTCCTGCCTATGCTGATTTTGCCTACCGCATTTTATTCTGGGGGGATGATGTTGAAAGCATTGCCAGGATAGATCCCTTTACAGGGAAAAAGCTGAATGACGAAGAATTTATTACAATATATCCTGCCAACCTGTTTGTAACAGGCAAAGAAGCTTTACACAGAGCGATGTATGAAATCCAGGACGACCTGATGGCTCAGGTAACTCTTTTTGAAGGCGAACAAAAACATCTTGAAGCGAAGAGGATAAAAGAGCGTACAGAATTTGACCTGGAGATGATGAGAGAAATCGGATATTGCTCAGGCATTGAAAATTACTCTAGGTATTTCGACCGGAGATTACCTGGAACAAGGCCTTTCTGCCTCCTTGATTATTTTCCCGATGATTATTTGCTGGTAGTTGATGAGAGCCATGTGAGCATGCCGCAGGTCAGGGCTATGTGGGGGGGAGATCGTTCAAGAAAAGTGAACCTGGTGGATTATGGTTTCAGGCTACCTTCCGCTTTGGATAATCGCCCGCTTACTTTCAATGAATTTGAAGACATGGTCAATCAGGTCATTTTCGTAAGCGCTACACCGGCAGATTATGAACTGAGAAAAACAGAAGGTGTAATAGTGGAACAGATTATTCGTCCTACAGGTTTGCTGGATCCGGAAATTGAAGTACGCCCCAGCAAAAATCAGATTGATGATTTACTGGAAGAAATCCATAAGCGGGTGAAGTTACAGGAAAGAGTCCTGGTTACTACACTTACCAAAAGAATGGCGGAAGAACTCAGTAAATTTCTTGATAAGGTAGGTGTCAAAGGGAGGTATATACATTCAGAGGTAAAGGTGCTGGACAGGGTCGAAATTCTCAGAGAGCTGAGGCTGGGGGTTTTTGATGTACTGGTTGGAGTAAATTTACTGAGAGAAGGGCTGGACCTGCCGGAGGTTTCTCTGGTAGCTATTATGGATGCCGATAAGGAAGGGTTTCTCCGCAATGTTAAATCGCTGGTGCAGACAATTGGCCGTGCGGCGAGAAATGAAAGAGGCAGAGTGATCATGTATGCCGACAAAGTCACCGCTTCTATGAGGGAAGCGATTGATGAAACCAATAGAAGAAGAAGCATTCAAAAAGAATATAATATCCAACATAATATCACGCCGGCAACTGTCTTCAAATCCAAAGAAGAAATTATGGGGCAGACTACAGTAGCTGATTCAAAAAGGATCGTCAAAGATTATTATATTTCTGAAGAAAAAACACTTGCCGCCGACCCGGTCATCAGCTATATGAGTAAACCAGAACTTGAAAAAATGGTTGTCAAAACTCAGAAGCAAATGGAGAAGTCCGCCAAAGATCTTGATTTTATAGAAGCTGCCAGATTAAGGGATGAATATTTTGAATTGAAAAAATTGCTGGATTCTAAAAACTAAGCTGATAAAGAATCTACCTGCTAGAGACTGAAAACAATTAAAGCGCTACATGGGTTGGTATAATACAACAGTATAACAACCCTTTTATGAAAGAAACATTTTTGTCTTTCGTGCTCTTTCTTCTGGTATTGAATGCAGCAGCACAGAAATTCGGCAAAGAATTATATAAGCCAATATCAGGAGCAAAGGGTGTAACCATCATGCTTCAGGCTCCTAACCCAATCAATATAAATAGTGCTCATGGGCCAAAAGGCCTAGTATATTTCAGATACATGCTTACCGATAATATAAGTTTGCGCGGAAGCATAGGGTACAAAAAAGATAAATTTAAATATGAAGGAGTGATCTGGGGCGGTGGTACCAGAGAAAAATTTGTAGGCGATACTACGGGCGCAACCATTAGTCTGGGGATTCAGAAGTCTTTTGGATACAATGCAAAACTTGACCCTTATCTTGGCATAGAACTTTTGTATGGTCTTGGACGCGCAAAATACAATGATGCCTATTATGTGGAAGATCCCACGATGGCTGGTGATCCAAATGCCCAAAAGGGAGACATCATAAAAATAGTTACAGGAAAAGATACCCCAATTAACAAATTCGGATT
>DATMOV010000442.1:0-2517 GCA_035568055.1 Cytophagaceae bacterium | reverse complement strand
AGCTGTACAATGCACCTGCGCACCCACATACATAGGCTGGATGGGCAGATCACGGCTGTATCTTCTATCAACCAGCACCAGCAGCTCCACTTTTTTCGGACGGCCGAAGGCGTTCATGGCATCCAGCGCTGCCCTTACTGTGCGGCCGGTAAAAAGGACGTCATCAACAAGAATTACTTTTTGGTCTTCTATCAGAAAAGGCACTCTGGTTTCGGAGGCAATCAGGGGCGATTCTTTGTGACGGAAGTCGTCACGGAAAAAAGTGGAGTCAAGGAAACCAAGACGGATGTCCTTCTTCAATATTTCTTTAAGTTTTTTAGAAATTCTTTCGGCAAGAAAAACTCCTCGTGGCTGCATACCCAGAATTACCGAGTTTTCGAAATTGTCGTGATTTTCAATTAATTGATGGCAGAGCCTTTCGATAGTGATCGAAAGTAATTGGTTGTCGATGACAAGTCGTTTTTGCATCATCAGGGGTTTCACAAAAATACAAATTTATTTCTATAATTTTAGAAAAGATGCGAAAAGTCCTGTTGAGAATATTCAACTGCACTTTTCGCCTTGATTTACCGGTTGAAGGCTTCGTTATCTGACATGACTTTACTGTAAGTCAAAAATTATTTTATTTCCGACAATTCCAGCACCCTATCGAACTCTTCTTTTCTAACCGGACAAACAGACAATCTTGAAAGTCTTACCAACTCCATACTTTTAAGGATTTTATCTGCTTTAATCTGCTCCAGGGTGATTGACTTTTTTAGTTTTTTATAAGGCCCGATTTCCACTACCACCCAGTCCCCTTCTTTCGCTGTGGGGTCAGGATAAAATTCTTTAAGCACTTTGGCGATGCCCACCACATCTTTCCCCTCATTGGAATGATAGAATAAAAGCAGATCGCCTTTTTTCATGGCCTTCAGATTATTTCTGGCAGCATAGTTTCTCACACCATCCCAAACAGTGGATTTATCTTTCTCAAGTTGCTCGTATGGATACTTGGTGGGTTCGGATTTGACAAGCCAATAGTTCATGATTAATTTAAAATGTTAAATGAATAATGTTAAATGTAATAAAAAAATAAAATTTATGCTCACTTAAGAAATCTTTGTGCGCTTTAAGTTTTGAACTTTAAGCTTCATACCCTATGTTTATAATAAGCTTAACTTTACTCCCTTGCAAAACCAGGAAATTATTGATCATTTAAAGCTCGCCTCCATGCTAATGGAGTTACATGAAGAGAATGCTTTTAAAATAAGAGGTTATCAGAATGCGGTATTCAATCTTGATAAAATCAATGTTGAGCTTGCGAATCTTTCTATAGAAGAACTTACCGGCCTGGAAGGCATAGGAAAAGGAATAGCCGCTAAAATTCATGAGTTGAATACCGGCAATCAGTTTGCAGAGTTGAATGAGCTGCTTGAAAAAACCCCAAAGGGCATCATAGAAATGCTGAACATAAAAGGCATTGGCCCTAAGAAAGTACGCACGATCTGGAAAGAGCTGCAAATAGAAGATAAAGAAGCGCTGCTGGTGGCCTGCAACGAAAATAAAATCTCAGCATTAAAAGGATTTGGCGAAAAAACCCAGGAAGCGATCAGGCAGGCATTGCTCTTCACAGAAGCTCATAAGACAAAATTTCTTTATGCCGAGATTGAGGAATCGGCGTTACTCTTAGAACAGGATATAAAAAAACTTAATATCTCGGAGCTGGTATCTTTGTCGGGAGAGGTCAGAAGACGGCTGGAAGTGATTGATATCCTCCAGCTTATTATAGGACATGATGATTCTGCCAAAGTTTTGAAAGAGCTGGAAAAAATCTCTTACCTGAAAAAGGACGAGAAGCTTTCTGCCCCTTTCGCGTGGCGTGGCATAGGTCCAGGTGATATTAAAACGGAGATCAGGATTTGTCCGAAGCAAGATTTTACTAATTACTTATTCATGCACTCAGCCTCTGCGGAACATCTCAAAGCTGAAGTAAAAGAAGGCAAAAGTTTTTTCCATATTATTAAATCAGAGAGATTCAGTTCGGAAAAAGATCTCTACAAAAGCCTGGACTTGCAATATATTGAACCTGAAATGCGGGAAGGTTTAGGAGAAGTTGAGCTTGCCAGGGAGCATAAAATTCCAGACCTCATCAATTACGCGGATCTGAAAGGAATCCTGCATAACCATTCCACCTATAGTGATGGCTCTCATACCCTGGAAGAGATGGCCCTTTATTGTAAAGAGCTGGGATTTGAATACCTGGGCATTTCAGACCATTCAAAGACTGCCTTCTATGCCAATGGGCTCAAGGAGTTCAGGGTGCTGGAGCAGCAAAAAGAAATTGATCAGCTCAATAAAAAACTCGCCCCATTCCGCATATTTAAAGGAATAGAATCGGACATACTGAACGATGGTGAATTGGATTATAAAGATGAAATCCTTGCAAGCTTTGATTTTATCGTAGCCTCCATCCACTCTAACCTGAAGATGACGGAAGAAAAGGCTACTGCAAGATTAATTAAAGCGATAGAAAAT
>DATMOV010000441.1:0-4788 GCA_035568055.1 Cytophagaceae bacterium | reverse complement strand
CTTCTTTTGAAGCAAAAGTTATATTGGATGTGCTGCATTCATTTTCACCAAACTTAAGTCAGGAACATTATAAAAAATTATATGAGTCAGTACAAAAAGATTATACTGATTTTAAATCGCAAACAGCGAGAATGGAGGCTATCAGAAAGGATCCGTATCTAAATGCTTTACAGATAAAGTTTGCTTATGCTTTAACATGTCATAAATCACAGGGTGGACAGTGGGATGCGGTTTTTATAGACCAGGGATTTCTGAAAGATGAAATGCTCAACAAAGAATTTCTGAGATGGTTATATACTGCGATTACACGTGCCACGAAAGAAGTGTTTCTGGTGAATTTTCATCCCAGGTTTTTTGAAGCACCTGTCTAATCATTTTTGTATTTTTAAAGTTATTTCATGATGGAAAAGATTTTAGCGGATATTATAACCATTGGTGACGAGATTCTCTACGGGCAAATCATCGATACCAACTCACAATGGATAAGCACCGAACTTGATAAAATTGGTGTGAGCGTATTTCGAAAAACCGCTGTGGGAGACAATAAAGAAGAAATTCTGAAGATCCTGAAAGAATCTGAGCAGCGTTCAGATATCATACTGATTACCGGAGGCCTGGGTCCAACCAGTGATGATATCACTAAACCGGCACTGGCGGAATACTTTAATTCAAAGCTGGTACTTAATCAGGAAGCGCTGGAAGATGTGACAAAATTTTTCAAAAGTAAGGGTAAAGATCTTTCTGAACTTAACAGGCAGCAGGCCTTTCTGCCGGATGTCTGCCGCTTTATCTCTAATAAATCAGGTACTGCCCCAGGAATGTGGTTTGAGAAGAACGGAAAGATTCTCATTTCCATGCCGGGTGTTCCTTTTGAAATGAAGGCTATGATGCAGCAGGAGGTGCTGCCAAAGATTACACAGAAATTTACAATGCCGGTTATTCTTCATAAAATGGTGAAAATTGTTGGAATAGGCGAATCCTATCTTTCAGAAAAAATCGCTGATTGGGAACATAACCTGACTTCAGATATTAAGCTGGCTTATCTGCCTCATTTAGGTGAGATCACGCTGAGGCTCACTGCTACAGGTGCTGACAAAGAGGAGCTCAGGCTACAGTTGGACAAGGAAGTTATGAAGCTAAGAGGAATTATTCCTAACTACATCTTTGGTATTGACGACGATGTACTGGCGAAGGTAGTTGGTGCAATGCTATTAAAAAATAAGCTGAGCATCTCTTCGGCGGAAAGTTGCACCGGCGGTTATCTTGCCTATATGCTCACGACTATTCCGGGAAGTTCGGAATATTATTGGGGAAGTGTGGTTGCCTATCAGAACGTGGTGAAGACAAATATACTTGGGGTGGAAGAGCAAACGATCAATGAGTATGGGGCTGTAAGTGAACAAACAGTGAAAGAAATGGCTGAAGGCGTAAGAAAGAAATTTGGCACCGATATAGGCATATCCAGCAGCGGAATAGCGGGACCGACAGGTGGGACAGAAGAAAAGCCTGTGGGAACCGTCTGGATCGGTTATTCTGATAAAAATCAGACCTTCGGGAAGAAATTGATGTTGGGGAACGATCGTGATATAAACGTAAAGCTTACCTGCATCGCTATATTTAATATGATCAGGCAAACACTTGGATCTTAATTCGAAAATTTAAGTTATAACTTCGTATAAAATATTATTTTTGTAAGATTGCTAAGACAAAATAACTGAGTACCCGGCAATTTGTATTCGAATATGGCATTAGTAGAAATGGTGATGCCCAAAATGGGCGAAAGTATCATGGAAGGTACAGTACTGAACTGGCTTAAAAAAGTCGGTGACCGCATTGAGCAGGATGAGGCTGTGCTGGAAGTAGCTACCGATAAGGTTGATACAGAAGTGCCTGCTACCCATGCCGGAACACTCAAAGAGATCCTTGCACAAAAAGGAGAGGTGGTTGCCGTTGGAAAAGCCATTGCCATCATTATCACAGATGGAGATGAACATGGAACTATCGAAAAGCCATTCAATGAAAAAAATATTGTTACCGAACAGAAAGCACATCAGGAACTTCATACTGTTCATGTTGAACAATCACAAATAAAAACGGACAAAGCTTCGGGAGGTAAATTTTATTCTCCACTCGTTCTAAATATTGCCCGCAAGGAAAATATTTCATTGTCGGATCTTGAACGTATCCCCGGCACCGGCAAGGATGAAAGGGTAACCAAGAATGATATACTGCATTACCTGGAAAGAAGAAAAAGAGGTGATACTCAGCTAAAGCCGGATCTTAAAAAGGAAAGTAAAAAGCAGGATTCTATAATTCATGAATCAGTAAAACCAGCGACATCATTGAATGGTAACGTTGAGATCATCCAGATGGACAGGATGAGAAAGATGATAGCCGACCGCATGGTGGAGTCAAAAAGAATATCTCCTCATGTAACATCTTTTGTGGAAGCAGATGTTACCAACATCGTGTACTGGAGAAACAGGATGAAGAATGAGTTTATGGAGAAAGAAAATACCGCGCTTACCTATACGCCTATTTTCATTGAAGCGGTTGTCCATGCCATCAAAGATTACCCAATGGTGAATGTTTCGGTGGAAGGTGATAAGATCATTGTTAAAAAAGATATCAATATAGGAATAGCAGTGGCATTGCCTTCGGGAAATCTCATTGTTCCGGTGATCAAGAATGCGGATCAGCTGAATCTTATCGGGCTTACCAAGCATGTGAATGATCTGGCGCGCCGTGCACGAGCCAATAAGCTAGGCCCTGATGACCTTTCTGGCGGAACCTATACAATTTCCAATGTCGGCTCTTTCGGTAATATGATGGGGACACCAATTATCGTTCAGCCCCAGGCAGCAATTATGGCCCTCGGCGCTGTTATAAAAAAACCCGCTGTAATTGAAAGTCCGCAGGGAGATACCATCGGTATCCGTCACATGATGTTCCTTTCCCATTCCTACGACCATCGTGTAATTGACGGCTCGCTTGGTGGAATGTTTGTACGAAGAGTGGCCGATTACCTGGAAGGATTCGATCTCAGCAGGAAAGTCTTTTCTTGATTTTACAGCACCATTTTTATGAACAGGAACCATCTTTTTATTTTTTTTGTGTTCCTGCTTCTATTCATATTCGTTTTTTCTTGCCTGACTTTTGACGGTTTCTTTTTTTATGACGACATGATGTATATGCAGTATGCTTATGATGTTGCTCATGGAAATTATCATGTAACCGATCAACTGCATAGCAATAGGTTTGGTGTCTTTTTGCCCATCGCTATTCTCTATTATTTTTTTGGAGTAAACGACTTTTCCACTTTAGCCTGGCCGTTTATATCGGTTTTATTTACGATAGTTATATTATTTTTTGTTTTTAGAAAGGAAGACCCGGAGGCCGGCGTTTTCGCGATTTTATTAACAGGCCTGGACTTCTATACATTATTTTTTTCTAATAAACTTTATCCGGATGATATCGTAACGCCATTTAGTTTAGCCGGCATCGCGTTTTTATATAAGTATCGATCTTCTGAGAAGCTTATCTACCCATTTATTTTCGTCTTCTTTTCCATAACAGGCTTTCTTGTTAAAGCTACGATCATATACGCTTTCGCCTTTTTTCTTTTGGTGCTTTGTATAGATCTGTTCAAGAAGAGAAATCTAAAATTCTGGATGGTTTCAGTCATTTCAGGACTTATCATTTGTATTTTTTTCTTTGTTCTGTATAAGGTAAATACAGGCAATTATTTTTTCTACCTGGACTCTATAGAAACAGGCCTTAATCAAACGCCATGGAGCTATTATGGAAAGCCACTTTCCGTAGTTATACAACGAATAACCATAGAGCCTCTGGCCATGATAGCTGCATCGGGATTTTTAATCCCCGTGATTATTTCATTGCCCTTATCTTATCGCGGAAGGTGGAAAGAGCTTTTTGATTTTGATCAAAGGGGTTCATTCTGGTTTGTCTGCGGGATGCTTATGTTGTTTATGTTCTGGTTTAGCAGTATATCTCTGAAATATTACTCGCCGATACCTGCTTATCCCCGAATGCTGCTGCTTTGCATACCGGTATTTTCAGTTGCGGCTGCATTTAATCTTAAAAGATGTATCAGGGAAAGAAATTACAACCTGATTTTTGGTGCTCTTTTTATTTTGACGGCTTTATTTTCTTATTTTTTTATTGATAAAAAGATCTCCTTGATTTATTTCGCCCTTGGAAGTTTTTTTATTGTTTTTTATTTTGGTTGGAAGTATTCAACACCATTGCGCTTTCTTTTTTTCTTCTTTCCCCTACTCTGTATACTTTTGATTCATCCTGTAGTTTCGATATTAAATCCAAGATCGAAAACATTTCATGGGGAACGGGAGATTATTTCCAGGAATCTTTCCTCATCTATCAATGAGAAGGCACTGGTAATCACTGACTATAGGCTCTCTCAATCGTATGTGTATTATAACAAGTTTGTACCACTCAATAATTATCAATATGTTGGTTATCCAAGGGTAAGAGGTGGTGAATTCAATGATTTTAGAGGTAAGATATATGTGCTGGTGAGCCATGACCCGGAAGAATATGTTACATTATACAGTAACAACATTAAAATTCCCGACTTTATTTTCTCCGCTCCTAAAACATGGAAACTCATTGATTGTGAAAATAAAGTTTGTTTGTATGAAGTACCTGATATCAGTGATGTGACTAAGTATTTTTGAATACCATTGTATGAAATTGTAAAAAAAAGCTATCTTTATCATGATGAGAACAGGAAATATTCAGGATATTTTA
>DATMOV010000440.1:0-2010 GCA_035568055.1 Cytophagaceae bacterium | reverse complement strand
TTCCATCCCCAAAGCCCGCGCAATTTTTCAGTGACCTTACCACTAGTACTGTTAACTTCACGGCATATTTTATTAAGAATCTGTTTTGCCTTGCGGGCTATATACCTTGTTTCTTGTAACTGTCGGTTGACAAAATCCTGTGGAATATCTTCTTTTCGCCATTGTAAACGCTCAAATTTACTTTTACTTATTTTTCCTGTCAGGCAATGGACCCCTTCTTCTGTTTTGGCTTTATCAGCTTTATCAGTCTTATACAAATCATTTATCGTTTGAAGATAATGGGCTAAGGCATCGGATCCCCGCATATTCATGTAATCGAAAGCAGTTACATTCGATTTGTTGCTATTGCATCGGATATGCGCAATGGTCTTATTGGCAAAAGAGTCATCAAAAAAAACAGCTTTCGGAATAATATGTTCCACATCACTCTCTATTCCTTTTAAAAACTGTTCAACTGAAATTTGGGTATCGCAATAGAGACATCTCCCGTTGACTTCATGCCACAATCGCCACTTTTCAATATTTTTCCTTGTGCCTTTTATTCCATATTCTTTTTGCAACCGTTCAGCAATCTTTTCACTTTGTTTTGTCCTTTGCGTAATAGCATTGAAGAAATCATTTCTTTCTTCTTTACTTTGTTTGAGCTCTCTGGCTAATTCCACTCTTATTTCACCAGGCCTCCCGTATTCTTCAATCAGGGAATTGACCACATTAATCATCTGGTTGAGGATCTTTTCTACTATTGGCTGCCGTAAGGCATTTTTGGGTAGCAAGGCCAGCTTATCATTCAATTCCTTGTTAGCTCTTTCCTGGCGTGTTTCAGAAAAAGAATGATTATAACCAACTATTTCCATGGCAGTGGAATAAACATACCCCTTCATAAGACCGGGTAAAATCTTTCGGATGGCTTTAGCTGATTTATTACTAAAATTCCCAGCAGAGAAATCTATCCGGGCTAGGGATTGAGCGTATGCCAGAGGAAGCTCAAATCGTTTCATTAAGGCTTTTATTTTCTCATCTTTATCTTTGATTGAATAGCAGGTATGCCAAAGCTGATAAAGAGGTTCTTTTTCACAATTTGCAGCGACTTGCTCAATGGAAACTATTTCACCGGTAATTCTGTTTAAATGATTTCCCGGTTCGATTTTTAATTCAAACCGTACTAAGTCCTGCAGTTTTCCATACCCTTTTAAGGCCTGCAATATTGCAAACATTGTCAAATTTCCCTGAATACCTCTTTTTCGAACATTCATATCAGAATAATAGCCATCCTTTTTAGAAATGCCCAGGATTTTAAACAATTCTGCTTCGGATAGATTATTATTTGTATTTAAATACTGGAATATTTTTTCTTTAAACGATGAAATATCTAACGTCAAATGTTTTTTGCCGTCCGAGGTAATCTTTTTTATAGTTATTGTATTGATACTTTCCCAAAGTTTTGATAGTTGAAATAGGGGGGAACTTCTTGGCGTTACTTTTGGGCCCACAAAAATTTCCTTTTGAGTTATTCCGTGATCATATTTTACGATGAAGCCTTCAAATTCGCACACAGAAACCAACCCTTTTTGTGATTTTAGAGGCCTTTGATAATAAATGATCTTATCTCTTATCTTCAGTTTCAATTCTTCCGAAAGTTGCTTTGGGTAAAACGTTTGTTGGGCTTGCCATATAATATTGAATTCTTCTATATAAGCTTCCCTCGGAAATATTTGCTCTTTTATACGATAATACCTTTTATTGGCTTGATGTTCCTTTAATTCCTGAAAGAAGAACTGGCCAATTGTTTGTTTTCCCTTTATCTCAGAATATCTGTTGTTAATGGTTTCAACCCAATCTCTTTGCTTTTTATCGGAGTCTTCATCTTCTGATCCATGTTTATAGCCGCGCCGTTGATTTAAGTGGAGTAATATTCTCCCCAGTTCTTGTAAGGATACTTGATCTGTGGCAGCTTTGCTGCGCAAACCAAATAACTCCAAGGCAGATAAGTTATTTAAAAGAATATTTGGA
>DATMOV010000439.1:0-6697 GCA_035568055.1 Cytophagaceae bacterium | reverse complement strand
ACAGGGATAAAATATTGCAGTAAAAAATGTTTTCACAAAATGGGTATTCACAAAAAAAGCGAAGAAAGAGAGCCGCTTTCCACTCTCTTTCTTCGCTCTGTCCCTATTGTCCTTTGCTTTTTGAGGTCTACTTAAGGAGTTTTACCCCTATAGCATTCAGTCCTTTAGGGCCCTGTTCAACATCAAATGTTACTTTGTCTTTTTCTTTGATGGGATCTACCAACCCATTCACATGCACAAAAATACTTTCTTGTGAATCCAGGTCTTTGATAAATCCATACCCTTTGGAGTCATTAAAAAAACTTACTATTCCTTTTCTGACTTTTGCCGGTACATTTACATGTTTAGGAACACCAATTTGTATGTCTTCTTCATTTACAACTATCTTTTTTCTTGGATCCGGAGGTGTCGAAGAAATATTTCCATTTTCATCCACATAAGCGATCATATCGTCAAAACTTTTTCCTTCTTTAGCATTAGCTCTCCGGTCTTCCTTTTTTTGCTCCTTATCCTTCTTTTTCTTTGCTCTCTTCTTTTCTGTTTCCTTTTTATTCCATGATTCTTGTGATTTGGCCATAGTCTGTTTTTAATTAATTTGTATCCTTCTCTTTAGTTAGTTAAATGAAATCCCTGCTGTGTAGCTTTTATGATTAGATCTTGAAGCTCACAATTTTAAATATACAAAATATTGAGCAACCATTTACTGCCATTGTAAAATATTTGGGTATTCACATTTGTCTTTAGCGGCAGTACAATTCCTTGTTTAAATAAATGTTAAATAATAAATGTCAGGGATGAAATTCATACCAATAAAATCATACTAAAACATTCTTCATTCCTTATTTAGTCGCCCCTTAAAAGCTCTCCAAACCTTTTATTTACGATTTGTACAGAAGGTAAAAAAGGCCTTGAATTTCCTCAATAATCGCAAAATAACATTAAACTCCAGGAAAACGGCACTGATCTGCGACTTTCATTTTTTTGTGGTGTTCAAAAGTCTTACCTGGAAGAAATTGGGGATTCTGAAAATTTGATCTTGTCAATTACAAAACCATCGGCAATCAAAACCTACTGGCGCATGGCAGGGTTAGCGTGTTTTCCTATACTATAAGAGATTTATAGTGCTATTTTGACTTGACTATTAATAAGATAGTTCGGGCGATTTAATATATCAAATACCAGTTTTAATTAATTATTCCGCTGTTTTATCTTTTACTTTTTTGCTGGATTTTATTTTCTGAATGAATACTTTTGCAGGCTTAAAGCTGGGTATAAAGTGCTCCTCAATAATAATGGCCGTATTCTTGGAAATATTTCTTGCCACTTTCCGCGCTCTCTTTTTATTAACAAAGCTTCCAAAGCCTCTTACATAAATATTCTTACCTTGGGTCATTGAATCTTTTACAACGACAACGAAGCTTTCAACAATAGCTGAAACATTTGCTTTGTCTATTCCTGTTTTTTCTGCAATTTCTGCAATTACATCTGCTTTGGTCACGGCAATAATAAGTTTATATATTACGAATACGCTCAATAAATTCTGGTCAAAAGTAATTGTGTTTTTCTAATAAAAAAACTATTGGCACAATAATAGTAGGAACTATTTTGCCTATTTCTTAGAATTTAAGTTTAGCAGACTCGATTTAACTCAGGTAAAATAAAATAGGCAGGGATTACTGGAAAAATGCTAAGCCATGATAAAATTATTGTTTCATTCAAGCTTTAAAGAGTATTTTGCTCTATATTAAACGAAATACCTTTTGTTCTCTGAAAAATACGTGCCTTCAAGTAGTATTAGGTGATTAAATTTTATCTTTGGATAAAATTTAAAGTAAGTGTACTCAGCGAGAGTTTAGATATTTTTAGCCACGGATTCATGAATGGCAATTTAATATTCGCATAATGATTAAAGCATTTAGTAAATTTAGTGATAGCCTATGCCAAAATCAGATTCGGAATATTTTTCCCAACAGCTTCTTCAATGGTACTCATCAAATCAAAGATCGCTGCCCTGGAGAGAAACGAATGATCCCTATCACATATGGCTTTCGGAGATATTACTTCAGCAAACAAGAGTAAATCAAGGTCTCCCTTACTATATAAAATTTGTAAATGCTTTCCCGAATATTAAGGCACTCGCTGCAGCGGATGAGCAAACCATTCTCCGCTTATGGCAGGGCCTGGGCTATTATTCGCGCGCCCGTAATCTTCATGCTACAGCAAAGGCAATTGTTGAAACCTATAAAGCAGAAATGCCTGATAATTACGATGCCTTATTAAAATTAAAAGGTATCGGGAAATATACAGCCGCGGCTATCGCTTCTTTCGCTTTCAAAGAAAAAGTGGCTGTGTTGGATGGTAATGTTTATCGGGTACTTTCAAGGGTATTCGGCATCGATAAAGACATACTCAGCACGAAAGGAACAAAAGAATTCAGAGAAACAGCAACGGCTCTGCTCCCGGCCAAAAATTCTCATGTGTATAATCAGGCTATCATGGAATTTGGGGCGTTGCATTGCACACCTTCCTCCCCGGCCTGCCAGTCCTGCCCTCTTGATGATATTTGCTTTGCTAAAAAATATGAGCGGCAATCCTCCCTGCCGGTAAAGATTAAAAAGATTAACAAAAGAGAAAGGTATTTTAATTATCTAATCTTCCGCCAGGGAAAAAAGTTGTTTCTGCAAAAACGTATGGGAAAAGATATCTGGAACGGACTATTTGAATTTCATCTGATGGAACAAAAGCAAATAGAATCCATTGACAAAATATTACAATTAGATCCTATATCAAAAAAATTAAGAAAGGCCATACTGGAAAAAGAATCGCCTGTTTACAAACATATCCTAACTCACCAAACCATTTTCGCGAAATTCTGGATGTTTGATATCTCCTCTCTTCAGCAAACGGACAAATCATTTTCCGGAACCACCCTTACAGCTTATTCCCGGAAACAGATTATGGATCTGCCTAAGCCTGTGTTGATAAATAATTTTTTGCTGAAACACTTTTTTTAGTAATATTGAATTATATTTTTTTTAAACCTTTAAACAAAAAACCAGCTATGGCAGGAATTAACAAAGTAATTTTAATAGGGAATCTTGGAAAAGACCCTGAAATCAGAGTCATGGAAAGCGGAAGAAAAAAAGCCAGCTTTTCCTTAGCCACCTCCGAATCTTATAAAGATAAAAATGGACAAAGAGTGGACCAGACCGAATGGCACAATATAGTTTTCTGGGGGGCAATCACCGATGTGATTGAGAAATACCTCAAGAAAGGCAGCCAGATCTATGTGGAAGGTAAGATCACAAATCGTTCTTATGAAGACAAAGACAAAGTGAAAAAGTATATCACTGAAATAGTCGGCAGGGAGATGACCATGCTCGGCGGCGCACCAAAATCAGGCGATTCTTCATCAACTTATGAGAAGAATGGCAATGCCGTTCCCGTAGGTGAAAGCCATCAGGGAGAAGAAGATGATCTTCCTTTCTAGAAATAAGGTCAAGACAAAAAATGCTACTCCGAAAAGGGTAGCATTTTTTTTGTCCATTTCTAAAATGGTCACCTCTTTCATAGCCTACCCCTTAAGGGGTAGGCTATGAAAGAGGATCTCCGCATCTTATTAGTCTGCTATATTGAATTCAAAAATTTAGGTTTAACTTGCTATATATTTTCTCATGAAAAGAATATTTATTTGCTTTTGTATGATCTTATTGGCCACTGCCTGCAGTGAAGATTATTCTCCAAAGCCTAAAGGATACAATCGAATAGATCTGCCTGTGCATGAATATCAGAAGCTGAATGAACACCATCCATATTCATTTGAGTATTCCAAAAGTGCAATCATCCAGCCACATAAATCGGCAGGCAGCGAACCACATTGGATCGATATTGTTTACCCCGGACTTCATGCCAGCGTAGAAATTACCTATAAAGCAATCAACAAAAAGCAAAAGCTGCTGGATGAATTTCTGGACGATTCGCATAAACTAACTTCCAAGCATAACATCAAAGCGACTGCCATAGACCAATCCATCAGCAGAACTCCTAAAGGATATACTGCTATGATTTTCGAACTTTCGGGAGAAGTGCCAAGCCAGTTTCAATTCTATGTTACAGATTCCACCAGCAATTTTGTAAGAGGTGCCCTGTACTTCCCAACAGCTACCCAAAACGATTCTCTCGCTCCTATTATAGAGTTTGTGAAATACGATATGATGCATTTGATCAACTCACTGGAGTTTACAGTTAGAAAATAATTAGATAATTAGTAAATGAGATAATTAAAAAACTAAAACTATAAAATCAGAGCTTCTACAATTAAACATGGATATTCAATTATCTAATTATCTCATTTACTAATTATCTAATTAAAAAAGTGGCGAACTTTTTTGACACCAAAATTGAATACATCAAAGGCGTAGGACCTCAGAAAGCTTCGTTGCTCAATACTGAACTGAGGGTCTTTACTTATGGAGATCTGATTCAGCTTTATCCATTTCGTTACGAAGACCGCAGCCGCTATTATAAGATCTCAGAAATTTCCGAAGATTTACCTTTTGTGCAGATCAGGGGTTTTATAAAAAATATTTCCCTGGCACAGGGCAGAGTAAAGCGACTGGTCGCAAGCTTTAGTGACGGAACCGGAACTATCGATCTGGTCTGGTTCCAGGGAATAAAATGGGCCGCAGAAAAAATTAAACCTGGGATAGAATATGTAGTATATGGCAAACCTAGTATTTACGGACATAAATTTAACATAGCCCATCCGGAGATAGAACCCTTCGCGCCAGGAATGTCGGAGAAAGGTTTGCAGCCTGTTTATAATACTACCGAAAAATTAAAGGCAAAATACCTGGACAGCAAAGCTATCTCAAAGATTCTGGAGAAATTACTGGAAACTGCTGGCAATCACATCCAGGAAACATTGCCTTCATCTCTGCTACAGAAATTCAAACTTGTTTCCAAAAAAGAAGCAATGCTCAGTATCCATTATCCCAAAGATGAAGTGCTGCTGGAAAAATCCAGGAAGCGTTTGAAGTTTGAAGAACTCTTTTTTATTCAGTTGAAATTATTGCATCAGAAATCAGTACGTCGCATAGAATTCCGCGGACAGATTTTTAAGAATATTCCTACCCTGAATGACTTCTACAAGAACCATCTGCCCTTCGATCTTACCGAAGCGCAGAAAAGGGTAATCAGGGAAATCTACAAAGACTTAATTTCGGGCAAGCAGATGAACCGTTTATTGCAGGGTGATGTAGGAAGTGGAAAAACTATCGTCGGTTTTATTATCATGCTGATGGCTATTGACAATGGTGCACAGACCTGCCTGATGGCCCCAACGGAAATTCTCGCTGACCAGCATTATAAAGGACTGAAAGAGTTTGCCGACAAGCTGAATATTAGCATCGCGAAACTCACTGGCTCAAGTAAAACCAAGGAGCGCAAGGTGATCCATGAAAGTTTGAAATCCGGTGAGCTCAGTATTATTATTGGTACACATGCCTTGCTGGAAGATATTGTTGAATTCAATAATTTGGGAATCTGCATCATCGATGAGCAGCACCGCTTCGGCGTGGCTCAAAGGGCTAAACTCTGGAAGAAAAACAAAGAAGTGCATCCACATGTGCTGGTGATGACCGCTACTCCTATTCCAAGAACCCTGGCCATGACTTTATATGGAGACCTGGATATTTCTGTCATCGATGAAATGCCTGCCGGAAGAAAACCGATAAAAACTATCCACCAATACGATAAGGACCGTCTTAAAGTATTTGGATTTATTCGTAAACAGATAGAAGAAGGCAGACAGATTTATATAGTCTACCCGCTCATTGAAGAATCTGAAAAGATGGATTTCAAAGACCTGATAGATGGCTTTGAAAGCATCAGTCGTGCATTTCCTGAAATACCCATCAGCATACTTCATGGCAGAATGAAATCTGTTGATAAGGATTTTGAGATGACGAGGTTTGCAAAAGGCGAAACCAAAATCATGGTTGCTACGACTGTGATTGAAGTTGGAGTAAACGTTCCGAATGCCTCTGTCATGGTCATTGAAAGCGCCGAAAGATTCGGACTCTCACAATTGCATCAGTTGCGAGGCAGAGTTGGAAGAGGTGCGGATCAATCATACTGCATCATGATGACTGGCGTGAAGCTCGGAAGAGAAACGCGCACCAGGCTTGAAACAATGGTACGCACCAACAACGGTTTTGAAATTGCCGATGTGGACTTGCGCCTTCGCGGCCCAGGTGATCTTACCGGGACTCAGCAAAGCGGCGTACTTGATCTGCTGATCGCGGATCTCTCGCAAGATGCTGTGATACTCCAATATGCCAGGGAAGCCGCGATGGAAATCCTTGATACAGATCCACAAATGGAAAACCCGGAGAACTATAATATTAAAAAACATATCGCTTCGCTGAATAAGAATAGTGTAAACTGGAGCAGGATAAGTTAGAAGTAAAGTGCACAGTGCTTACTTAACTTATAGTGCTGAGACCGTCATCCGATGACTCACCGAGTGAGCTGAATTATGAGAAAAAGTTTCAGTCATCGGATGACTGAATTGAGAACTGAATTTTGTAATCAATTTTAATCGAAAATATAGAATCATTGGAATTGAAGGCTGAATTGTAATTTATTCATCCGATGACTGGAAGCATTGCAAGTTTATTAAAGATTAAAGGTGAGT
>DATMOV010000438.1:0-8242 GCA_035568055.1 Cytophagaceae bacterium | reverse complement strand
GGTACAGCCTCCCAGCCTGATTGGGCCATTGATCTTGCGCTGGATGGCAGTGATAACGCTTATATTACGGGACGTACTCAGACTACTGCCGGTTTTTCTACAGCTGGAGCATTTATGACCGTTGCCGGAGGAGGATATGATGCCTACATTTTAAAAATTAATTTTGCAGGTACGCTGGGATATTGCACATATATTGGAGGCGCTGGAAATGATATTGCTAAAGGAATCACCATGACCTCCACCAATGAGGCTTTAATTGTAGGAATGACGCTCTCTGCTGGGATGGCTTCTGCCGGTGCCTTTCAAACCACAATTGCCGGAGCAGATGATGCCTTCCTTTTCAAGCTTTCCAATACGGGTGCGGCAAGAGTATTCTGCACTTATATGGGAGGAATAGGACAGGATGGTGCAGCAAGCCTTGATCTGGTGCTGCCTTCTAATGAACCGATCATCGTAGGGACAACTTCCTCTTCTGATTTTCCTGTGTTGAACGCTGTAGATGGTGTTTATAACAATGGGGATGGAATGATCGCAAGATTCAAAGCTGACGGAAGCGCTTTGAAATATTCCAGCTATATAGGAGGAGATGGTACAGACAATCAAAAGGGATATGACTATACAACCGTCGCTAAATTCGGAGGTATAAAAGTGGTAGCAGGGAAACCGGTAATTGTTATGGGAATGGCATCTACCGCTGCATCTATGGCTACCTTTCTTGTGAATACACTTACTTATACAGCTTATAACCAGATGATTCCTGGTACTTATACCTTTAATACCGGAACATATAGCGGAGGTCCTTTGGGAGACATATTAGTGGTTGTTTTTGATTCAGTCAGTACAACTACTCCAACTGTTTTATTTGGTTCCTATTTCGGTGGTACTTCAAACGATTACCCTACAGCCGGTGTCAATGTTGACCCGTCCAGCGGTTGCGTAGTTTTTGGCGGAGGCGTTCACTCGGAACCATTTCCTGTAACAGTCGGCTCTTTTGAGACCAGCCGGGTGAATAATACAGTCAATGACCAGCCTGCTATAGCAAAAGTTTGTCTGGCTAGTATTCTGCTCCCGGTGGATTTTCTGAATTTCAATGTTCGTGAACAAAATGGAATCGTAGCGGTGGATTGGAGCACAGCTACTGAAACCAATAATTCATATTTCGAAATACTGAAAAGTACAGACGGGAAAACTTTCTATTCCATTGGCAGAGTAGAAGGGAGTGGAACAACCTACCATATCTCTTCTTATAATTTTATTGATCAACAGCCCAGCTCAGGTATTTCTTATTATAAAATCAAGCAGGTCGATGTGAATGGAGATTATATGTTCAGCACTATAAGATCGGTGAATATTCAATCTTTCGGCGATATTCAAATTACACCTAACCCTGGTAATGGCCAGATAAAGATTAAGACTTCTCTTATTGCTGATGCCAATTTAGAAATCATAGTCATAAGCACACTCGGAGAAAAAATTTACGGGTCAAAAGAAAAAGCATCCAAAGGTACTTATGAAAAAGACATCAACATACAGAACTTCGCCAGCGGTATTTATCTGGTGCAAATTATTTCCGGTAACGAAGTGAAGACAGTGAAGTATGTGAAGGAATAGTGGTGAGAGTGGGTGGTAAGAAAAAAATGTCAGCCTGAATAAATTTCGGGCTGAAATTTTTATAAAAGTAAGAAGCTATATGGTGCGACACTCTTCCGGGGGGATAACAACTCATCCGATGACTCGCCTGTAATCTTCAAATAAAGTTGAAAACTATCAGTCATCGGATGAGTAATGGGATTCAGTTCGCGTTTTAGTCATCCGATGACTGATGCGTTTGCTCATATTTCCTATTCACAGGTGAGTCATCGGATGACCCGCTGAGATATGTTGAAAACGTATAGCTGAACGAAAATACCAGCCACGTAAAACGTATTACGTATAACTTATAACGTACCACGTTCCTTCATCTGTTCTGCCAGCAACTTTATCCCTTCTTCAAAGCTGTGTGGATCATAACCAAGCTTCTCTACTGCTTTATCAATCACAAAACCAGTGCGCATAGGGCGTACAGCAGGCTGTGTGAATTTGGTGGAATCTGTTTTTACGATGAATTTTTTGTCCAGCCTGAAAAAATCAGCGGTCTTCATGGCCATATCATAAGGGGTGAGCATATCTTTTCCTGAGATGTTAAAAATTCCTGTCGCCTCATTTTTCATGACAAGATAACACCCCATAGCTAGGTCTTCAGCCAGGGTTGGAGTTCTGAACTGGTCATTGACCACATTAATCGTTTTACTTTCTTCCAGGTTTTTCTTTACCCATAAAATAATATTGGAGCGGCTCATATCGTGTACCAATCCATATACCAGTACCGTTCGTATAATTGCCCATTTTGTGCTGGATTTTTGCACGATATTTTCAGCAGCCAGTTTACTTTCGCCATAATAGCTTAATGGTTTAGCTAAGGCTGTTTCATCATAAGGGCCATTTTTGCCGTCAAAAATAAAATCGGTGGAAAGATGAATCAGAAAGGATTTATTTTTTTCTGCAGCCTCGCTTAGGTATTGCGCAGCATCCACATTCTGTTTCCAGCAACCTTCTTTTTCAGCTTCGCATTGGTCAACATTGGTCATGGCTGCTGTATGAATAATAAAGTCTGGTTTAATGCTGCCAATAATTTTATCAATTTCTGATTTATTGGTGATATCAAGCGGATGATATTCATAACCATCGTTTGAAGGCGCACGGTTTGCACCTCTTCCGCTGGCATGCACCTGATAGTTATTATCCTCTGACAAGAGTTGTACAAGCTTTTGTCCAAGCAAGCCGTTAGAGCCTGTTATTAATACTTTTTTCTTCACCTTATTTAAATTGATATCCATACATCCGTGTAATAAGTTTTCTGTCCATTTTACGAACGCTCACATTCATTTTAATATCGTAGATAGGCCTGTCGCGCTGGTCCTTGAGTTGAGAAGCGATCTGATCGATCAACGCTAAATTTTTTATCACCTGGCCAAATACAGTATACTGTCCATTCAAATGTTGAGCTCCATTTTCAGTCTGAACTATATAAAACTGCGAGCCGCTTGATTCACGTTGCGGGTTCATATTGTCGCCCAGTCTGGCTGCTGCTATCGCACCCTTTTTATGCCCATAGCCCGGATCAATTTCTGCCGGTATGGTGTAGCCAGGACCACCCACCCCTTCATTAGTTGGATTATTGTCTTTAGAGTTAGGGTCGCCGCCCTGGATCATAAAACCGGTGATAATCCTGTGAAAAGTTGTCCCATTATAAAATCCCTCATTGGCGAGCTTGACAAAATTATCACGGTGCTTTGGAGTCCTGTCATACAGAATGGCGATCATGGAATCAGTCTTTGTTCCGGTAATGGCTGAATCCAGATATGACACTTTGATGGTCACTACATAATCATATATCACAGGCTCTGCAACATTTTCTGTTTTTTTCTTTTTTTGTCCGAACACAATTGCCGGGATAAGCATGAATGTTAGTAGAGCGTATTTCATCATTTTGTTTTTTAGTTGTTTGTTGCTAGTTTTTTTTTGTGTTACTTTTTTTTATTTTGCCAATTGTCAATTGCTCACTGTCAACTATCGGATATCTTCCAAAATTTTATCTCCTCCCAGCGCCAAAATCTTTTCCGCAAGTTCAACGCCCAGTTTTTGCGTATCTTTCTTATCTCCGCGAATTTCTTCCCGGATCATAGTTTTCCCATCCAGACTCAACACTCCACCAGTCATGTGAATTACATTGCCTTCAAGCCTTGCCAATCCGAATGCCGGTATACTACAGCCTCCCTGCAAAGTTCTTAAAAAAGCTCTTTCCGTCAAAAGGCAAATTTCCGTCATGCTGTCATTCACTGTTCTTCGGATGATCGCTTTTTTCTCTTCGTTAAGAGAAACTGTGCATTCAATGGCGATGCTGCCTTGCCCGACAGCGGGAGTAAAAATATTCAAAGGCAATTTCTGGACTATGTATTGATCGTAGTTCATTCTGTGAACGCCTGCATAAGCCAGAATCATAGCATCGAACTGGCCATCTTCCATCTTTTTCATTCTTGTCTGCAGGTTGCCGCGGGCATTCCGAAGCTCAAGGTGCGGATAGAAATGTTTAAGTATTGCGCGCCGCCTGGTAGAGCTGGTTCCTATGATCAGGTTTTTATCCGTAAAAGAGATTTCTTTTTTATAGCTTACCAGCACATCATTGGCATCTTCACGTTCGGTGAAGGCCAGGATCATCAGATCATCGTCAAGTTCTGACTGCATATCTTTGGCGCTGTGTACGGCTATATCAATCTCCTGATTGCGCAACTTTATTTCCAGCTCTTCGGTGAACAGACCTTTGGTCCCGATTTCAGCGAAAGGAGCGTTCAGAATTTTATCTCCCTTGGTGTCAATGGTGATGATGCCAGTTTCAAATCCCGCCTTCCGTAATAGTTCCGCGATATAATTTGCCTGCCATAAAGCGAGCTTGCTGCCACGGGTACCGATTTTAATTCTTTGCATAAATAAAAAAGCTAAAAGCCAAAAGCTGAAAGCGTAAAGTTAAATCTGTTGTTAAATTAATTTTATTTGAGCGTAAAGCTTAAAGCAAAAAGTTACCTGCTTTTTGCTTTAAGCTTTACGCTTTTTGCTTTATGCTTTCCGCCTTCTTACTTTCTCTCTCAATATATTCAATAATTTTTCCTGCCACATCAATTTTTGTGAAGGCTTCAATTCCTTTTAGTCCGGGTGATGAATTTACTTCAAGAATTAAAGGACCGCGATTGGAGCGAAGCATGTCCACACCGGCTACACTTAATTGCAGTGACTTTGCTGCTTTGAGAGCCGCATCTCTTTCTTCCGGGGTTAGCTCGATCAGCTCGCCATCGCCACCTCTGTGAAGATTGGAACGAAACTCGCCGTCTTTGCCTTGTCTTTTCATCGCGGCGATCACTTCACCGTCTACCACAAATGCCCTGATGTCTGAGCCTGCACATTCCTTAATGAATTCCTGGATCAATATATCAGCTTTTAATCCGTTGAATGCCTCGATCACTGACTTAGCGGCTTTTTTTGTTTCGGCGAGAACTACGCCAATACCTTGTGTTCCTTCCAGCAGTTTAATTACTACCGGTGTTCCTCCTACATGGTTAATAATATATTCGGCATCTGTCGATTGGCTGGCAAAAGCAGTCTTGGGAATTCCAACACCGGCTTTGGAAAGCACCTGCATGCTGCGTAGCTTATCTCTTGACCGAACAATGGATTGTGATTTGGTACAGCTGAAAATTTGCATCATCTCGAACTGGCGCACAATAGCTGTTCCATAAAATGTTACGGAAGCGCCGATTCGGGGAATTATCGCATCCACATTATTGAGCAGCTCACCTTTATAATAAAGGGTAGGATTTCCGGCTTCAATGCCGACAAAGCATTTCATGTGATCAATTACGCGCGGCTCATGCCCATGTAATCTGGCTGCTTCCACCAGTCTTCTGGTGGAATATAAATTGCTGTTCCTTGATAATATGGCGATCTTCATGATTGACTTCTTCTTTTTTTCTTTTTTTTCTGTTTATAAGACAGATTAAATTTTGATACATCCACTATGAACTTTTTTTTAAGGAGCTTCCTGCCCAGCAATACAGGATGTCTCATTTCAGACCTGTCAGACAGAGAGAACTGTGTTTCCATGACCTGATTAAAGATCAGAATATGGGTTTTAATGACGTATCTTTTTTCTTGCTGGCCAAAAGAATTCCTGATAATCTTTTCAGTGAATTCATGTGTATGATAACGCTTGTCGCTTACATCAGCGTTAGTCGGATCCACAATACTGAAAGTCAGTATTTTTTTTTTGATTCCCGTAACTTTTGCATTGACACAATGTATGGATGAGGTATAAGCGCCTGTGTCTATTTTCGCGCTGATATTTTGGATTGCAAAATCCGGCAGGTCTATCTTATCCCTTCTTCCTATGATGATTTTTTCCTCTTTCATCACTTTTTCATTAAAGATGAGATATTAAGTGAGAGATCCAGGAAAAGGATTTTCGCGTTCGCGTTCCTTTCAATATGATAATAAGCCTCGTTCAGCTGTCGGCTGATCTGTTCAATTTTAAGGTCGTCAAGAACTTTTGAAAATCCTTCCACAAATTTAAGCTCATCTTCCTGCATACGCAGAATTTCTGTGCCGGTGTGTTTGAATAAGAAAGTTTCCCTGATGGTGTTTAAGCCGTATTGCAGTAAATGTTTCTGAGCTTCCCTGCCTATCTTCTGAAATGATTCGCTCCATCCAACCATTTCCGGAATGTTATTTTTTTTATAACATGATCTCATCCAGTCCCTGAAAAGCTGATGGTTGTCTTCCTGGATTTCATCTTTTAGCCTTATCGCCTCATTCATATTTCCTTCTGCCAGATAAGCAAGCTGGCCAGCCCTCTTTTCATCGAGACTATATTTGGCGGTCAGATTTTTTTTGATTTCCTCATCTGTGAACGAGCGAATGGTTATAAGCTGAGTTCTGGAAAGTATGGTGGTGATGATTTTATCCGGATTATTGCTTACCAACAGAAAGATAGTTTTGGAAGGCGGTTCCTCCAGCACTTTAAGAATGGCATTGGCTGAGGAGGCATTCATCATTTCCGGCAGCCATAAGATCAGGATTTTATATTCAGCCTCAAAAGATTTTAGCACGAGGCTTTTTAAAATATTCCGGCTTTCATCTACCGAAATATTCAGTTGCTTATTTTCAGATCCGATCGTGTCCCCCCAATTGTTAAGGTTGAGATAAGGGTTTTCGATGACGATGCTTCGCCAATGCTTCATGAATAAATTACTGAGCGCATCTTTAGGTACTTCTTTGGTAGTAGAGATGGGGAATACAAAATGCAGGTCAGGGTGGATGAGTTTGTTAAATTTATAGCAGGAGGGGCATTCGCCACAGGCATCATTTTCTTCTTTGTTTCCGCAATTAATGTAAGTGGCGTAAGCCAGTGCCAGTGCCAGGTTTGCGCTTCCTTCCCTTCCCTGAAAAAGCTGGGCATGCGCGATATGGCTGTTCTTCACTGAATTGATCAGCGTACGCTTGGTTTCTTCAACACCAGGGATTTGTGAGAAAAGCACTCTTTAAATTAGAAAATTAGTTAATTAGTTAACAATTTAATTAGATAATTAGAAAATTAGAAAATTAATTAAATGTGTCGTAAGATTAAATGAATGATGCCCTATCCGTCCGAAGTCTAATTTCCTGATTATTATTTAATTATCCAATTAATTGCTGGTTTATCCATATTAAAAATGGTCGATAAAATAGATCTATCTGCATCGTTAAGGGATATCTTCCTTCTTGCCATCACCTGTTCGGCAACCTCGAGGGCTTTTTCCAGTTTGTAAACCTCAATACCATCAGCACCACCCCACGAAAATGATGGAATAAATTTATCGGGGAAGCCTGCTCCAAAGACATTGGCGCATACGCCTACTACTGTGCCGGTATTAAACATGGTATTGATGCCGGTCTTGGCATGGTCGCCCATGATGAGTCCACAGAATTGACGGCCTGTGTTCACAGCTTTTCTTTCCTTGTAGCTGTAAACCTGGACATTGCTGTAATTATTTTTCAGGTTGGAGTTGTTTGTGTCGGCTCCCAGGTTACACCATTCGCCAACGACGGAGCTACCCAAAAATCCTTCATGCCCTTTATTGGAATATCCGAAGATCACAGAATTGCTGATCTCCCCTGCCACTTTTGAAAAAGGACCGATGGTGGTATCGGGTCTCATTTTGGCACCCATGCCGATAATTGAATGCTCGCAAATTGCGAAAGGTCCTCTGATCATAGCGCCTTCATTGACTTCTGTATCTTTCCCAATATAGATGGGGCCATCTTCTGCATTAAGAATAGCTGCCCGGATTTTTACATTTTCCTCCACAAAAACATTATCAGGATTGTAAACAATCGTATGCTTGTCGGTAATCTTGTGCCAGGTTCTTTCAGCTTTTAACAACTCAAGATCTGTCCTTATCTGAGCACCATTTTCTACGAATATATCCCAGGGATTTTTGATGATGGTAAGCTTCCCGTGGTAGGGTAAATATTTTTCAGAAGCTTTTTCCTTGAAGGCGATGATCATATCTCCCTGTACCAGCGTTTGTTCATCTTCCAGTTTGAGGATCTCATCCAGGAGATCTTTCGTGGGAATCACTGCCCCGTTGATGACATAATTATCTTCGGCCGGTAT